>DATLGO010000106.1 GCA_035540375.1 Candidatus Thermoplasmatota archaeon | reverse complement strand
CCCCGGCCCCGGCCCGTACACGGTCCGCGGACCCATCCTGATCACCTCGAACGCGATGTTCACGGCCGCGAACGGCGTGAGGTCCGGGTCCGGCACGTGCGCCGACCCGTTCGTCATCTCCGGCTGGCACATCGCGCCCGGAAACGGCCAGACCGCGATCGAGATCCGCGCGACGACGCTCGCGTACCGCATCGAGGGCAACCTCGTCGACGCCTCGGCCTCCACGGGTTCCGGCATCCGGCTCGTCGAGAACCGCGGCTGCGGGCTCGTGCACAACAACTACGTCTACCACCGCGCGACCGGCATCACCGTCCAGAACGAGGACCCGCAGCTCGTCGCGAACACCATCGTCGGCACGGCGAAGCCGACGCCCGCCGGCACGGGCGTCTCGCTCGTCGCGTCGAACGCGCGCCTCGAGCGCAACCTCCTCTACAACCTCGACACGGGCGCGCGCGCTTACCTCGCCTCGCCCGCCTTCTTCGAGAACGGCGTCCACACCGTCGCGAACGGCTTCGTCCTCGACCACGTGGACCGCGCGACGCTCGACGGCGACTTCTTCTCCCTCGTCACGAAGGTCGCCGTCACGCTCGACGCTCCCGCGCAGGTCGTCGCGCGCAACCTCGTCGTGGAGAAGGCCGAAACCGGCATCCAGCAGATCGGCGGGTCGCTCACGCTCCACGCCTCGCGACTCTTCGACGCGAACACCGGCGTCCTCGGTTCGAACGGCGTGCTCGACGCGCGCGCGAACCTCCTCGAAGCCGGCATCACGGGCTTCGACCTCACGAACCACAACGTGAAGCTCGTCGCGAACGACCTCCACGACCACGAGCGCACGGCCGTCGTCCTCAAGGGCGCGACCGGCGGCATCGTCGACGCGAACACGATCCGCAGGAACGCGGGCGGCATCGACCTCCAGACGACCACCATCGTGACGCTCGCGAACAACCAGCTCACGGACAACGCATGGGGTCTCTCGATCCCGTACGCCGCGCGGCAGAACATCCCGTTCCTCTCGGGCAATTGGGTGAACGGCGTGAACGTCGATGGCACGATCGTTCCCGCGGACCGCGTCTATTGGTTCCGCGCCGCGAACGTCACGGTCGCGAGCCAGGTGCGCGACTCCGGCTTCAACGCGGGCTACTACGGCTCGCTCACGCTCGACGGCGGCATCGTCTTCTACGAGGTCGACACCGCGCGCGTGCTCGCGAGCACCTTCCGCGGCCACGTGATCGGCGTGCGCGCGGTCAACACGTTCAACCTCGTCGTCGAGGGAAGCCACCTCGTGAACAACCGCGTCGGCGTCCGCGTCGAGCAGGTGACCGTGCCGCACCTTGTGCCGCTCAGCGTCGCGAGCGTCAAGAACTCGACGCTCGACTGGGACATCGACCCCTCGTTCACGTACGGCGTGCACGTTTCCGGCGACACGTACATGGCCGTCACGGGCTCGACCTTCTCGAACTGGGACACCGCCATCTGGTACGAGAAGCCGGTCATCGGCGAGATCGCGCGGAACAACGTCCACACGAACCGCGTGGGCCTGCGCCTCGACGGCGCGCCGACCCAGAAGCCCTGGGATGTCGTCGCGCGCGACAACACGATCCACCACAACGTGGACGGCGTGTACGCGAACGCCTTCCACGGAACGCTTCGCGGAAACGCGATCGACGACCACCACCGCGCGGGCGTGCGCCTCGTCGCCGCCGCGCCCATCGTGCGCGACAACACGCTCGCGGGCAACGCGTTCGGCCTCCTCGACGCGCTCCCGTGCGCGAACATGAACCAGGCGTGCTCGCACGGCGCCTACCTCAACAACACCGTCGAGGATTCCGCGCACGTCGGCGTGTGGATCAACGGCACCGTGACGTTCAACGACAACCGCATCCTGCGGTCGGGCGCGAACGGCCTCCTCCTCTCGCGCGACACGACGCTCCTCCGGAACACCGTCTCGCAGAACGGCGCGACGGGCGCGATCCTCACGGGCACGTTCAACCTCCGCGGCAACACGTTTGAAGGCAACGCGGGCGACGGCTTGCGCCTTTACGGCAGCATGGCGTCGCGCCAGGACCGCTTCGTCGGCAACCTCGACGCGGGCATCCGCTTCCGCGGCGTCCTCCTCGACATGCTGGAGGACGAGGTCTCGTTCAACTTCGACGGCATCCACGTGGACCGCGTGCTCCCGGCCATCGCGCTCCCGAGCCTCACGATCCCGTCGATCACGCAGCCGGGCGCGCCCCTCGTGGGCGTCCAGAGCGACCCCGTGTACGTGCACCTCACCGACTTCGTCGGCAACACGCGCAACGCGATCCGCGCCCCGATCGAGGTCGAGGTGAACGCGACGTACAACTACTGGGGCCGCGCGGAGGGCCCGCGCGTGAACGTGCTCGACCAGGTCGGCGCGTTCGGCAACTCGGTCACGCTCGTGACGCGGTTCGTGCCGTGGTACACGGATGCCGCGCACACGACGACGGGGCCGGTGGACGGCCTCTGAGGATCACCCCGTCGCGACGCGCCCCTCGAACGTCACCCCGCCCGTCGCCGGCGTGAACGCCACGATCGCGAACGGGTTCGTGATCACCTCGGCGCACGCGCGGCCCGCGGGCGGCCGGTGCTCGACGTAGCGCACGACCGTCGCGCCCGTGTCGGGGTCCGTCTCGACGCCCTCGATGCTCGCGCCGTAGCAGGCGTTCGAGCGTTCGCCGAGGACGACGACCGCCACGCGCTCCTTCGAGAAGTCGACCGCGGGGCGCTCTCGGCGCGGCGCGTGCATCGCCCAGAACTGGGCCCACGCGGCCTCGTCGTCGAGGACGCGCTTCGTGGAGTCGGGGAAGCCGGATTGCGACCCCTGGTCGAGGACCCTGAACGACGGCTCGTCCGCGGGGGGTTCGCCCACGGTCGAGGTCTCGCCGCGGAAAGCGACGGGATGCTTGCGCTCGAAGGCCGCGAAGCTGTAGGGCGACACGATCGCCTGCGTGCAGAAGGCGTCCGGGCCCGGTTTCGCCTCGGTGTAGCGCACCACGTCGCGCGCCGTTTCGTCGTCGCGCGTCACGGCCGTGATCGTGACCGCGTGGCAGCCGTTCGGCTTCTCGCCGAGCACCACGACGGAGACGTGCACGCGCGAGAAATCGACCTCCGGCCGCGGCGCGGCGCCCGTCGTGTCGTGCTTCGCCCAGAACGCCTCCCACGCGTCGGGCGTGTCGATCATCGTCACGACCCGATCGCGGTGGCCCGACTGCGGACCCTCGGCGAGGATCGTGAACGGCACCGGGTCGCCCGCGTCCGTCGCGGCGGGCGAGGGGTCGATTTCCAGGCAGCCGGCGAGCGGGAGGGCGAGCAGCAGGGCGACGATCGCGACGGCGCGCATCCTTTCACGGTAGGCGGGCGCGGCGCTTGAGCGTGACGGGGGCGTCGGGCGGGGGCCGAACGGTCTGCGCGCCATTCGAGCGACGGTGGAACGATCCGGGGAAAAGGGGATGTCTGCGCGCGCGCCTCTCGGCCCCGTGAGCGGTTTGGAGCGTCCATCTTTTACGGGCAACAGCGGGGTGCGCTCGTGAGCGCCCTCACGGGCATCGCGGGCGTGCACTACGTCGCGGCGCGGCTCGCGCACGCCGGCTACCACGTCGCCGCGACGTCGCGCAACGCGCCGGGCGTCGACCTCCTCATCGCGGACCCCGCGTCCTTCCGGGGCCGCGGCGTCCAGGTGAAGACGACCGTGGACGCGATCCGGTCCCGCGGGCGCGGGCTGGACAAGAAGCCCCACCATCTCGAATGGGACGTGGGCGAGACGAGCGCGCTCGCCGACGCGGAGGACCTCCTCTTCGCCTTCGTGGACCTCAAGCAGTTCGAATCGCTGCCCGACGTCTACTTCGTCCCGAGCCCGGACCTCACGCGCTGGTTCCGGACGCACAATGACGGGCTGTATTCGCGCTGGCGCTGGCATCCGACCCTCGAGGAGGCGGCGCCGTACAAGAACCGCTACGACATCCTCGGGGCAAGGGCCGTCCCCGCCATGCGCGGGCCATCGAAGCCCTGAAGGCGCGAAGGAGCCCTCTCAACATCCGTGCCCCTTCGCCGATCGTGGGTCCTTCTCGTCCTCGCCGCGCTCCTCGCCGCCGGGTGCATCGCGCCCGGCGGTCGCAAGGTGGAGATTTCGATCGCGGGCAACGGCACCGGGTTCGGCGACGGCCCCTTCGGGCGCGAGGTCGGCGGCGCGAACGTCTCGTGGATGGGCGAAGGCGACGTGAGCTTCGTCGTGGACGTGCCGAATGGAACGGACCGCGTCGAGTTCCTATGGCGCGCCGACCGCAATACGACGGGCGACCTCCGCGAGATGCACGTCTCGGGCGGGCCTTGCCCGGACACCCACCGCGCGGGGGGCCGCGGCAAGGCCGCGGGCGGCCTCTGGTGCAGCGACCCGACGCCGGGGCCGAGCGTCGTGAAGGTGAAGCTGTACGACGGCCGCCTCTCGGGCCGCGTGTGCGTCATCGCCTTCAGCGGGGACGCCCGGTACGGCGAGTGCTGGGGCCGCTCCCCGCCGCTCGGGTCGTGAGCGCGCCAGGGTCTCCTCGGCGGGCCCGCTCAAGAGTAAAACCCGCTCCGGCACGGGCGGTGCGAGTCGCTTTGTAGTTCGCGATCCATTCAGTCGACCATGGATCAGGTCTCATGGATGCGGATCCGCAACGCGCTCCTCGTCGGGGGCGCGCTGCTTCTCGCCTTCGCCGCCGTCAACTCGGGTCAGACGGGATCCGATTTTGACAGCGCGTTCTCGAAGCTCATCTACTATGCCTACCTCCCGGGTCTGATCGGCATCGTGGCGCTCGTCGCGGGCACGGTCGCCCATCTGAAGCTGCGCCGCTGACGCGACGGTTTCCCCTCAGCGGTCGCTCGCGCGGGTGGCATCCGGCGCGACGGGGACGTCGACGCAGCAGCACCCGTCCGCGGCGCACACGACGATGCGACGGTCCTTCTCGACGACGCAGTCGCACTCCGCGCACTTCATCCGCACGCGGCGCGAAGGACGCGCGCCCGCATGAGGGTCACGGTCGCCCCGTCCCGTCGAGCGCCCGGAGCGCGAAGAATATGAAGAACGCGAACACGAGGAAGAGCGCGGGGGGCACGGCGGGCGCCCAGAGCGCGACGCGGGCCTTCGGGCGGTCGCTCGACGGAAGCGTCGTCCAGCCGTAGAGCGCGCCGAGCGAGAGCAGCACGGCCGCGAGGAACGTACCGCGCATGAGGTCCGCAAGGAGCGGCGCGAGGCTCGGCCGCGATGCGGCGAAGAAGAGGAGCACGCTCGTCGCGGAGAGCGCGAGGCTTGCGCGCGCGGCGAGGCGGACGTTTGCGAGCTTCATGGGAATCAGCGGTACTCGCGCCACTTGTAGCCACATTTGGTGCACTCGAGGAACCGCGTCGTCGCCTCATCCGCGCTGCGGGTCTGGCGGAAGAAGTAGTAAGCGGTGTCGTGGCCGCACTTCTCGCAGAAGTAGCTCGCCGTGGGGAGCTGCGAGATCTTGTCCTTCTCGACGTCGACGATGACCTGCTCCTTCTCGACGGCGGCGCCTTTCACGACGACGCTCTGGGCCTTGCCCGTCTTCTGCCAGTTGCACTTCGGGCAGGTGAGCACGCCGGCGACGGGCTTGAGGAGGGCCTTGTCGTTGGGGCAGAACATGGACCTCCCCTCGAAGGCCGTCTTCGCCTTAAGGGTTGCCGGGCCGCAACAGTTTATTTCCGATGCGACGGCTCGCGGGGTCCATGCGCGCCGCGTCCGTCGTCGTCCTCGCCCTCGTCCTCGCCGCGCTCACGCCGCAGGCCGCCGCCCAGGGGGGCCACATGCCCGTGCTCGGGAGCGGCTTCGCGCCTTACGGGAACTACACCGCGAACTTCACGAGCGAAGGCCTCTGGATCAAGACGGGCCCGCCGAAGGAGTTCCCGCTCACGTGGCGCATCCACCTCAACGCATCGAACGAATCCGCGACGGGCCTCGGGAACCCGCGGATCGCGGTCGAGTGGTTCCCCTCGGACGGTTCCGAGATGCAGCGTTGGGTGCTGAACGCGACCGAGCTTCCGAACGGCACCTACACGGCCGCGTTCACCTTCCCCGCGGCGGGGCACTTCCACGTGTCGTTCCGCGCGGATCCCCCGGACCTCCGGTTCGTGGGGCCCGGCATGATCAACATCGACGACCCGCCTGCGCCCGCGAAGAGCCCGGTCCCCGCGTGGGGCGCGTTCCTCGCGGTGGCCGCCATCGCGGCGGCTGCGATCGCGGCGCGGCGCGGGTGAGTCACCGTCGCCGCGCGGCGACCGCGACGCCCGCGGCCGCGAGGGCGACGAGCGCGACGCCGGGGCCGGGGACGCCCGAGGAGGCGGCGGGCGGGTCCGGCTCGCCCTGGAGCTTGAACGGCCCGCGGATCTTCACGCTCACCTGCGCGTCGTCGCCGAGGCTCTGGAAGAAGAGGGAATAGATGCCCCCGGTGGACGTGGTGAAGACGTCCTTGTCGCCGGTGCCGCGCATCTCCTTGAGCGTCTTCACCTCGCTCCCGACGTGCGTGTGGATGTCGAACTTGATCGCGACCTCGCCGCTCGACCACTCGTAGCGGAAGAAGTCGCCGGGGGACTGGAGCACGAGGTTCACCTCGTTGCCGCCCGCGGCGGCGCTCACGGTCAGCGTGCGCTCGAACGTCCGCTCGGGGTACGTCGCGGCGGCGGCGGGCGCGAGGGCGACGAGGAGGACCGCGAGCAGCACCGCAAGGAGGCGCATGCCCCCGGGGATGCGGGAGGGGCGGTGATAAACGTTCCGAGGTCGCGCGCGGCGCGCGGCTTCACAGCGCTTAAGCGGGGCCGCCCCGTCCTCGGGAGCGTGCCTTCCGTCCTGGCCCTCCACGTGCACGAGATCACCTCGATGGTCATCCTGCTCGTGGGCGTCGCGCTCACGGTGCTCGCGGTCCTCGCGATCGCCGCGTTCCGGAAGTCGGGCAACGCGCGCCTCAAGTTCGTCTCCGCGGCCTTCGGTGTCTTCGCGACGAAGCAGTTCTTCAGCGCGTGGGCCGTCTTCTCGCGCGCGATCGCGCACGAGGAGCTCGAGGCCATCCTCGCGGTCTTCGACGTGGTCATCGTCGCGGCGCTCATCGCGCCGTTCTTCCTGGGCCGCGGCGGGTCCCGAAGCGACGTTGCGCGGGGTCCTCGGAAGGCTTAAGTCGGAGATGACCATTCGAAGTTTGTTAAATGGGTGTTCCCATGCGTGGCTTCCAGCTCGCTCTCTTCGCGTTGACCTTGTTCGCCCTCGTGGCGGCCCCCTCCGCCACGGCGCACAAGACCACCACGACGCCCGATGGCAAGGTCAAGATCATCTGGGGCTTCCTCAACGAGCCCGCGACGACCTGGACGAAGAACGGGCTCGACCTCATCCTGCGCGACAACGCGACGAACGCGCCGATCACGGGTCAGGAGAAGAACTTCGAGGCGACCCTCATCCTCGGCGACGAGGAAAGGCGCTTCCACCTCCAGGGTCAGCACGGCAAGCCCGGGAGCTACACGGACGTCGTGACGCTCACCGCGCCCGGCCTCTACAAGCTGAAGCTCGTCGGAACGATCAATGGCTCCGCGGTCGACATGGTCATCCCCGCCGCGCACGACGTCGACGAGCTCGAGGGCTCGATGTTCCCCGTGAAGGCGAAGAGCCCCGCGGCGCTCGAAGCCGAGATCGCGGCCCTCAAGTCCGAGATCCAGGCCCTGAAGCTCGCGACCAAGGGCGACCCCGACACGAGCACGGTCGAGAAGAAGGGCGGCGCCGCGACGCCCGGCCTGTCCGCCGCGCTCCTCGTCGGGGCGCTCGGCCTCGTCGCCGTCCTCGCGGCCCGCCGCAGCCGGTGAGCGCCACGCGCCGGCCCGACCCGCCGGCGGCCGCGCGCCGCCGGCTCCTCCTTCCATTGCTCCTTCTTGCAGCGTTGACGCTGTCCCCCGTGGCGGAAGCGCACGCCGTCCTCCAATCCGCCTCGCCGGCCCCGAACGGCCGCGGCGACCTCGGCACGAACGTGGTCGAAATCCGCTTCACGGAAAACGTGGAGCGCCGCTACACGGACGCGGAAGTCCACTCCCTCGCGCGCGAGGCGATGAAAGCAGGCCCCATCCAGTTCGACGACGCGGCAGCGAACGTCATCCGCGTGCCCGTGAAGCCGCTCACCGACGGCATCTACGTCGTCGAGTGGCGCACGCTCAGCGTCGATACGCACACCGCGAAGGGGTCGTTCGTGTTCAGCGTCGGGAACGCCACGCTGCGCTACACCGCCGACCCCGTCTCGCACGACCACAGCTCGCATGAGGGCGGAGCGGTCCTCGGCGAGGGCGCCGCGCGGGGCGTCTTCTACGCGGGCGCGTTCCTCGCTTTCGGCCTACCCCTCTTCGCGCTCGCCGTCCTGCGGGAACCCCGCTGGCCGCGCCGCGTCCTCGCGCCCGCCGCCGCGGGAGCGCTGCTTGCGGTCGCGGGCGGCGCGACCGTGCTCCTCGCCTTCGCGGCGCGACTCGAGATGACCGTCGCGGCGGCCATCCAGACGGAGGCCGGCGGCTTCCTTGCGGCGCGCGCGGGCGCCGCGCTCGTCGCCGCGCCCCTGCTCGCCTACGCCGCGTGGCGCCGCGACGCGCCGCGCTCCGTCGCCGTCGCGGGCGGGGCCGCCGCGCTCGCGGCGCTCGTCGCGACGGCGCTCGGAAGCCACGCGGCCGCCGTCTCCGAGAACCGCCTCGCGGCCGTCGGCGCGGACCTCGCGCACCTCCTCGTCGCGGCCTTCTGGCTCGGCGGCATCGTCGGCCTCGTCGCGATGCTTCCCGGCCGCGACGCGCGGGAAGCGGGCCGGCTCGTCGGACGCTTCACGCCGCTCGCCATCCCGAGCGTCGCGGTTTTGGTCCTCACGGGCGCCTATGCGACCTTCCTCCACGTTCAGCGGATCTCCGACCTGTGGTCGACGACGTACGGGCTCGCCATCCTCGCGAAGCTCGGGCTCGTCGCCGTCCTCGCGCTCCTCGGCGCGGCGAACGGGCTCTGGATCGGCCCTCGCCTCGCGCGCGGCGAAGGCGGCCCCCGCGTCCTGCGCCGCCTCGTCCTCGTCGAGACGGGACTTCTCGCCTTCGCGCTCGTCGCCGCGGGGGTCCTCGCCTCGTCGCCGCCACCCGACCAGGACGTTCTCGCGGGCTCCCAGGGGCCGACGGCCTGGCAGCGCGACGCGACCACCGATACGACCCACGTGACCCTTTCGATCCGTCCCGATCCGCCCACGGCGGGTCTTCAACGCATCACCGTCGCGCTCCACCCGCTCGAAGGCGGGGCGCTTCCCGAAGGGACCGAGGTGGCGCTCAAGGTGGCGGGCCCGGGCGAGCGCGAGCCCGAGTCGCTCCTCACGCCCGAGCGCGTCGGCTTCGACCAATGGGTGGCCGAGGACGCCTTCTTCACGGAGCCCGGAACATGGCGCGTGTGGGTGCTCATGCAGAGGCCCGATGAGTACCGGAAGCTCGTTTTCGAGGTCCCGGTCGTCGCGAGCGGGTAGGCAACAGTTATGTCGAACGCGGATCATGGCGCGCGCATGACCTTCCGCGCGATCCTCGCGACGCTCGTCCTCGCGGCGCTCCTCGCGACGCCCGCCGCCGAGGCCGCGGAGCCGAGGAAGGTCTTCGTCTACCTCCACGAGTTCCCGAACGCCCTCCACATCGCGCCCGAGTCCATCGAGGTCGAGCGCGGGTCGGAGGTGACGCTCGTCGTGGCGAACGTCGAGACGAACAAGCGCACCCACGATTTCGCGATCGAGGGGCTCGGCCACTCGACGGGCGACCTCGCCCCCGGCCAGACCGCGACCCTGACCTTCGTCGCCGACAAGGCGGGCACGTTCGAATACCGTTCGACCAAGGCCGGCGAACGCGAGGCCGGGATGCGCGGCGAGCTCGTCGTCGCGGGCGAACCCGAGCCGGCGCGGACGCCCGCGGGCGGCGTCGCGTGGGCGCTCCTTGCCTTCGCGGCCATCGCCCTCGCGCGCGGCCGGGAGCGATGACATGCGCATCGCCGTTGTCCTCGCGCTCGTCATGCTCGTCCCCGCGGCGGCGGGCCATGCGACGGTTTCGGCCTCCGACCTCGCGCTGAACGTGGGCTGGTCGCAGGAGCCGCCCGTCGCGCGCGCCCCGAACGGCATCGAGGTCGTCGTGCGCGCGGGCTACGACGCCGCGAACGCGAGCGCGCTTGCCGGGAGCGTCCTCTATAAGGGGGCGCTCGTCGCAAACCTGACCTTCGCCGAGTCCTCGCCCGGCAGGTTCGAGGCCATGTTCGCGCCGCCCCACAGCGGCCACTACGTGGTGCTCCTCGACGGGGCCGTCTCGGGCCGCAGCGTGACCGCGAGCGTCGCGCTCCCCGAGCGCGCGCACGACCCGCTTCCCGCGCGCTCCGAAGGGACGGGCCTCCCGGCGAACCTTCCCCTCGAAGCCATCCTCGTCGTGCTTGCTCTCGTCGGAGCCGCGCTCGTCGTCGCGCGCCGGAGGTGACGATGCGCGTCGCGCCCGTCCTCGCCTTCGTCGCGCTCCTCGCGCTCGTGCCCGCGGCGGCCGGGCACGCGAACCTCCTTGCGAGCGACCCGCCCGCGAACTCCGCCGCGCCGGAGGCGCCGCGCGAGATCCACCTCCGTTTCACAGAGCCGCTCGAGCCCGCCTTCGCGAAGGCGGCCGTCGCGGACGCCCGCGGCCGGATCGTGAGCGGCCCGCCCCGCGTCGCGGACGATCCGCGCACGCTCGTCATGCCCCTCGAGGCGGCACTCCCCGACGGAGGCTACACCGTCACCTGGAAGGTCGTGAGCACCGTCGACGGCCACACGACGCGCGGCATCTTCGGGTTCGCCGTCGGCAACGGCACGGTCCCCGTCGGCGGGGCCGGCGCAAGCGAGGTCGCGGTGCCCGAGATCCCCGAGCTTGCGGGCAAGGCCGCCTCGTTCATCGGCGCCGCGCTCGCGGTCGGCGTTCCGTTCTTCGCGCTGTTCGTGGCGCGCGGCGAGCATGCCGGCGCGGGCGGATGGGTCCTCCCCCGCGTGGCCATCGTCGGCCTCGTGGTCGCGTTCGCGGGCGTCCTCGCGCAGTTCCTCGCCGTCGCCGCGCGGCTCCACGACGTCGCGTTCACCGCCCTCGGCCCCGAGGCGATCGTCGCGACCGCGCTCACGCGGGAGGGAAACCTCTTCGCGGTGCGCGCGCTTCTTGCCGTCGTCGCCTTCGGCGCGCTTCTCGCGGGCCGCGGTCGCACGGGCGACGTCAGGCCGTTCGCCTGGCGCATCGCGCTCGTCGCGGGGGTCGTTTCGCTCATCGCGGCGTCGCTCTCGTCGCACGCCGCCGGCGTCTCGCCGCGCTGGCTCGGGGTCGGCCTCGACTGGATCCACTTCACCGCGGCGAGCATATGGCTCGGCGGCCTCGCGGCGCTCGGCGCCCTCCTCGCGCGACAGGGCGGCGTCGCGTGGTCGCGCGCGCTCGTGCCGCGCTTCTCCGCGATCGCCTTCGTCGCGGTGCCCGTGCTCGTCATCGCGGGCGGCCTCTCCTCGTACGTCCACGTTCCGAACCTCGAGGGTTACGTCGAGAGCGGATGGGGCCGGCTCGTCGCCATCAAGGCCGCGCTCGTCCTGCCGCTCCTCGCGCTCGGCGCCTACAACCGGTACGTGCTCGAGCCCCGCATCCGTCGCGGCGAGGAGTCCGTCATCTGGAAGCTCGCGCGCTCGGTGCGTCTCGAGCTCTCCCTCGGCATGGTGGTGGTCGTTCTCGCGGCCGTGCTCGGCGCGCTCCCGCCGCCGGGCTACGGCGCGCCCGGGTCGGCGACCTCGACCACGACGGCGGGCGGCTTCGAGGGAACGCTCGTCGTCGTCCCGGCCGCCGCGGGCGTGAACCGCGTCTCGGCGCGCGTCGTGGACCTCGCGACGGGCGAGCCGCCCGCGGGCGTCCTGTCGGCCGAGTTCGAATTCATCTTCGCCGAGCGGGATCTCGGGCGGGGCGTGGCGCCCGCGGCGGGCGGAGGATCCCCGGGAACGTGGGTCGCCCACGGCGCCCATCTCTCGACGCCCGGCGCGTGGGACGTCGGGCTCTACCTTGAGCTCGAAGGGCGACCGGACGTCACGCTGTTCTGGCGCATCCAGGTCTCGGAGTGATCAGAAGTACCGGCGCCACGACGACGCTCCTTGCGGGCGCTGGACGTAGGCGCGCAGCCCCTGGCTGTGCAGGTACTTCGCGTACAGCATGCCGGCCGCGAGGCCCGCGAGGTGCGCGAGGTTCGCGACGCCGCGGCCCGGCGAGAAGATGCCGATCACGTCGAGGAATGCGTAGACCGTCGTGATCGCCCAGAGCGGCGCGGGGATCACGAAGAACACGAGGACGCTCAGGCGCGGGGCGAGGATCGTGAGCGTGCCGAGGACCCCCATGATCGCGCCCGAGGCGCCGAGGACGGCGACGCCGCCGGGGGCGATGAGGCCCTGCGTCTGGAGCCCCATGATGAAGAGGATCTCCGCGAGGCCGCCGAGGACGCCCGTCCCGAGGAAGAGCCACGTGAACCGCTTCGACCCGATGAGGCCCTCGAGGGCCGGGCCGAAGAAGAAGAGCACGATCGCGTTGCCGAAGAGGTGGTAGAATCCGCTGTGCGCGTAGATGCTCGTCACGAGCGTCCACGGGCGAAAGAGGAAGTCCTGACCGAGGAGGAACGCGAAGCCCATGAGCCCGTCGAGGCCCGCGATGCCGGCGAGGATCTGGAGGACGAACACGCCGCCCATGATCGCGAGCATCGCGTGCGCGGCGTGCCCGTCGAGCTTCTGCCGCAGCTCGGCGAGGCGCGCCGAGATCTCCGCGCTCGGCCGGACCTGCGGCTTCAACACCTCGCTTCCCGGGTCGGCGGAGAGGAAGCGCCCCTCCGCGCGGACCTTCTCGCGGTAGTCGTCGAGGCCGCGGCAGGCGTGGTTCTCCGGGAGACGGTGCTCGGCGCAGAAGCGACCCTTGCAGAACTTGCAGACGAACGGCATGTATTCGTCGCGTCGGCAGGTCTCGCACTGCGCAGGCATCGGAACGGCGACGAGTAGGCGGGCCTCGGTATAAGGCCATTGCCTCCCCCGTGGACGATCCACGGAAAGCCTGTTTTCCCGGAGAAACCGTGACTCCCGGGGAACGGTTTCACCACAAAGGATAAAGGGCGCCAAAGGGTGCTCGAAAGCTGGGCCTATCATGAAGCACGCCATCCTCGCAGCCCTCCTGTTCGTCGGCGCCGCGCTCGCCGGCTGCGTCGGTCAGCCCGGTTCCGAGGCCGACGCCCTCAAGAAGTCCTCGACGGACGGCGGCCTCGTCGCCGCCTTCACGATGACGCCCGCGAAGGGCGACAAGGGCACGGTCTTCACCTTCGACGCCGCGCCGTCGGAGCTCGCGGGCGCCAAGTCGGTCGCCTATACGTGGTCGTTCGGCGACGGCAAGACCGCGACGGGTTCCAAGGCGACGCACAGCTACGCCTACGACGGCACGTACGTCGCGCGCCTCGTCATCACGGCCGACGGCGCCACCGCGACGGCGACGAAGAACGTCGTCGTCGGATCGGGCCGCAACGCCGTGCCCACCGCGGCCCTCGCCACCGCCCCCCTCTGGGTCAACCCCGGGGAGTCCATCACCTTCGACGCTTCGGCCTCCTCCGATCCCGACGGCGAGCCCCTCACGTACGCCTGGGGCCTTGGCGCCGCGAAGCCCCCCGCGGAAGACGCGGGCGAGCACGCGGGCCACGGCGACGGCGGCGCGCACGCGCACGCGGCCGGCGGGTTCAACACGGATCGCATCGACCCGGGCAAGAGCGGCTCGCAGAAGTTCACGGAGGAGGGCGTGTACGAGTACCACTGCCACCCCCACCCCAACATGCTCGGCAAGGTCATCGTGTCCTCGACGGACGCTACGGCCGCCTCGGGCAAGGTCACGGTCGTCATGAAGGACATGGCCTTCCACCCGGCCGAGATCGTCGTCAAGCCCGGCACCACGGTCGTCTGGAAGAACGAGGAGCCGACGAAGGAGCTGTGGCACACGGCCACGCAGAGCACGTTCACGCCCGCGCTCGCCGCCGTCGGCGCGAACGCGCCCGTCGTCACCATCCCGTTCGACACCGAGGGCTACTTCGAGATCCGCCTGACGGTCAAGGACCCGAAGCTCGCGGCGTCCTCCGCGAGCGCGTTCGTGCTCGTCGGCGGCAAGCCCGATCCGACCTTCGCGCGCCTGTACGCGGGCAACATCACGATCGCCGCGAAGGATCTCGACGGGACGCCTGCGGAGCAGGCGCCCATGAAGCACGCCTTCTCGCTCGCGCGCGACGGCCTCCTCTTCGCGAACCTGACGGTGAAGAGCGTCGTCGAGGGCCTCCCCGCGCTCGCGCACCTCAAGCTCTACAAGCAGGGCAACGCGACGGCCGTCGCGGAGGCGACCGCCGACAAGTCGCTGCAGATCCTCTCCGCGATCCCGGTCGACGGCGAGACGTACCGACTCGAGGTCGTCGGCCAGCAGGGCGTCCTCCTGAGCTACACGCTCGAGCTGACGGTGGTCTACGACCTCGTGCCCACGACGGCCGACATCGCGGCCGCGATGGGCGGTCACGACGACCACGGCGGCGGCGGGCACCACCACTGAGCCTTTTTGAACCGGGCCGCGCATCCCGCGGCGTGGCCCGGGCCGTCTTCCTCGATCGCGACGGGATCATCAACGACCGTCGCTACCCCTTCCTGCGGACCTGGTCCTCGTTCGCGTTTCCGCCGCGCGCGCTCGACGCCCTCGTCCGGCTCGCGAAGACGGATTACCGCATCCTCGTCGCGACGAACCAGCCATGGATCGACCTCGGGTGGCTTGCCCCCGACACGCTCGACGACATCCACCGCCGCATGATCGCGGCCGTCGAGGATGCGGGCGGACGCATCGACCGCGTGTACCATTGCACCGGCGCGCGGAGCGCATCGCCCTGCCGCAAGCCGAACGCGGGCATGCTTTTCGCGGGGGCCGCGGAATTCGGCCTCGACCCCGAGAAGTGCTGGATGGTCGGCGACCAGACGCGCGACGTGCAGGCCGCGCAGCGCTTCGGCGCGCGCGCCATCCTCGCGAACCCCACCCTGAAGGCGCGGTGGACGTCGCGGAAGGAAAGGCCCTACGCCCGCGCCGCGGACCTCGCCGAAGCCGTGGACATCATCCTTGCGGCCGAAGGTTGAGGGGCACCAACGGGAGCGTCGGCCACGGCGCGGCGCGCTCGGGCGATCGACGGTGGCTCGGCGCGAACTGCGTGCGGTATCCGCGGGACCGCTTCCAGAGCTTCGGCGGGGAGGTGCGCCGCACCTTCCGGACCTCGGCGGGCGGAAGGAGGTATGTGAGCGCGGCCGCGGGCATGTACATCGTCCAATCCTTCCTCGGATAGCGGCGGCCGAACGCGTCGATGACGCGGTAGTATTCGCGCACGAGCGCGTCGACGTCCTTACCGATGTAGAAGAGCGGCTTGCCCGAGGCCATCTTCCGTCGCGGGCAGACGTCGTCGGGCTCGATGATGACGCCGTACATGCGGCACACGAACGGCCGGAAGCCGTACACGGTGCAGCCCTTGTCGAAGAGGGCGCACATGAGATCGCCCTGAGACGTGTCCTCCTTCCAGTTCGCGTCATGGCAGGCCTCGACGAGCCGCGCGACGACGCGCTCGCGCCGGCCCGGGTCCTTGGCGAACTGCTCCTCGAGGCCGCGCACGATGCGCTCCGTCTCCATGATGTGCAGCTCGAGGCCCACCTTGCAGCAGTTTCCGGACATCCTGCAGCCGAAGCCCGAGCCCTGGTGCGCCGCGTTGAGCGCCTGGAGACGGTCGTACACGCCGTCGAGCCGCGCGAAGAGATCGGAGGCGTCGCCCGGCGCAGTCATGCCGACTCCCGAGCGCGCCCCCCGAGAAAAGGGTGTTGGCTAGGGACGCTGCCGCCGCGGCGCCCCAGAGCGCGGGGCGAAGCCGTTCCAGAGAACGGCGCCGCCCAAAGCCTTTTGATCAACTCCGGCGTCTCGCGGCCCATGCGGGTGTACGTCGTCGACAACGGGGGCCAGTGGACCCACCGCGAATGGCGGGTTCTGAAGTACCTCGGCGTGGACGCGAAGATCGTGGCGAACGACACGCCGTGGGACGAGCTTCGCGACCTCGACGGCCTCGTCCTCTCGGGCGGCGCGCCGCGCGTCGGCCTCGCCGACACGCTCGGACGCTGCGCCGAGTATCTCGACAACGCCCCGTACCCGATCCTCGGCATCTGCGCGGGCGAGCAGTTCATGGCGAGCCATTATGGCGGTCGCGTCGCGCCCGGCAGGATCCCCGAATTCGGCAAGACCGAGATGATCCTCGACGACCCGACGGGCGGCCGCATCCTCGCGGGCCTGCCCGAGCGGAGCATCGTGTGGGAGAGCCACAACGACGAGGTCGTCGAAATGCCCAAGGGCTTCAGGCTCCTCGCGCACAGCGTCAACTGCCCCGTGCAGGCCATCGAGCACGAGACGCTCCCGCGCTTCGGCCTCCAGTTCCACCCCGAGGTCGAGCACACGCAATTCGGCGAGCGGATCTTCCGCAACTTCCTCGACGCCTGCAAGAAGTAGCTAGGCCGCCGCGGGCGCGCGGGTCTCGCGCGTCGCCATCCACGCGAACGAGCCTTGGGCGAACGCCACGGCGAGAAGTTGCGCGAGCGCCATCGCGAGGCCCCCGCCCACGTTCTCGAGACCGAGTCCTCCGAGCGTGGCGATGGCGAAGGACGCGAGCACGGCCGCTGCGCCGACAAGACCGGGCCACGCGAGGCGCTCGCCCGCCGCGCCCGCTGAGGCGAGGAGCGCGCACGCGAGCGCGACCACGCCGAGCGGAAGCGCGGCGCCCTGGCCGTGCGTCTCCGCCACGGTGAGCGCGACGAGGCCCGCGGCGGTGGCGCCGCCCGCGCCCGTCGCGATCGAGAGGATGGCCCAGCCCGAGCGCGTCATCCCCCGACGCTCTGTCGCGGGGGGGTCAAGGTCGTTTCGGACGGGCCCCTGGGGGCTCACGCCGGCGCGGGTCGGGGGCCCTCGCGCTTCTTGCGCTCGAGGAGGTACATCTCCGAGAAGACGAGGGTCGCGACGCTCAGGACGGCGACGCCCGCGAGGCCCGAGCGCAGGCCGCCTTCCACGATACCGCCCCAAAGCCCCCCGAGGAGCGCGAAGGCGAGCGCGATCATGATGGCGGACCCGCCCATGAGGCAGGGCCAAGCGTCCGCGTAGCGCGCCGCGGCCGCGAGCGTGAGGGCCGCAAGCGACCCTCCGAGCGCGAGGATGGCGATGGCGGTCTCGAGGCCCTTGAGCTTGAGCACCGCGAGGCCCAGCGTGGAAGCGGCCGCCGCGTTCGCGACGGCGAGGCCGATGGCGATGCGTCGGAAGCCCGACTCGTCCATGCACGGGTCTCGCGACGAGGAGGCTCAAGTACCCATCTCGACCGGGGGAAGGGACCAGGTCCTCAGGTCCTGGGGGTGAGAAGGCCCCTCACGAGGTTCGTCTTGCTGATCTCTCCCCCGGAGAACCATGCAAGGCCGCCCTCCGGGCCGAGGACGCGGGCGCGGATGCGCGCGATTCCGAGGCCGCGGTCCGCGAGGCGGCGGCATTCCCGCGCGAGCCGATCGAAGTGCGCAAGATGACCTTCGAGCGTGGCCCTGGGACGGTCGATCACGGGTCCGTGCGCGGGCAGGATCGCGTCCGGGTCGAGCGCCCTCAGGGCTTCCAGGGAACGCACGACACCCCACACGTCCTCCTCGCGCATGAGCATCTTGCGCTTCCCGAGCACCGCGTCGCCGACGTAGGCGTGGCCGCGGTCGGGGTCGAACCAGGCGACGTGGTCGGGCGTGTGCCCGGGGGTGGCGACGGCGCGGAAGCGCGACGCGCCGGCGCGCGCGTCGTCGCCGCCGCGGGCCCGCGCGGGCTCCCGGTGGCCCCACGTGATGGCCCGGTAGAGCGGCACGCGCTCGCCGGAGGCGAGGCGCGCCACGTCCCCCCGGGGGGCGATGACGTCGCAGGCGAGCGCCGCGAAGTTGCCCGCGTGGTCCTCGTGGTGGTGCGTCGCGAGCGCGACCTCCGGGGCGCGCCCATCGAGCCACCGGAGGACCTCGGCGCGCGCGTGGCGATGACACGAGTCGATGAGCGCGCCGTCGACGAGATACGCGGACGTCCAATAGAGGGCCCGCCCGGCGACGGCCCGCGCGACGACGAGACGCTCCACGTCGCCGATGCGCTCGACGCGCGACGCGATCGAGATCATGCCTGGCGCCCCGCGCCGGCGATCCGCCTCGCGCGCACGTGCGCGAGGAGTCGCCACGTCCGCTGGGCGAGGTCGAGGACGAGGATGGCGACGAGCCCGGCAAGCGCGATGTCGTCGGGGCCGACGACCGCGATCCAGAGGGCGAGCACGACCCCGTAAGTCGCCGCGAGACGCGTGTAGCGGTTGTGGTATCCGATGAGCCCGCGCGCGATCATCGAGGCGAGGTTGATCGACGTGTAGGCGACGGCAAAGACGGCCGCGAGCGGCCAGCGCGCGAGGATGTACTCGGGCGCCCAGAGGAATGTCCAGACGAGGAGCGAGAGGTAGAACGCGTAGTCCGAGAGGCTGTCCAGGTTGGCGCCGCGCGCGTCCTCGACGCCCCATCGCCTCGCGAGGGGGCCGTCGAGGAGGTCGGTCACGACCGCGAGGAGGACGAGGACGACGTAGAGCGCCTTGTCGCCCGCGAGCACGACGGCGAACGTCGCGGCCGTGAGCGCGAACCGCGCGTACGAAAGCGCGTTCGGAAGCTGGCGCTTCCAGACGGGCGTCACAGCGAAAAACCCTCCCGGATCTCGAACGGCTCCTTCCAGAGGCCCTCGAAGCGCGCCGCGGCGAACGCGCCGACGGGGACGGGGGCGCGGCGGCCGAGCATCGTCGCCGCGGAGGCCTCGCCGAGCGCCGCGGAGCGCATGAACCCGAAGCCGTTCCCGCCCACAAGAAGGTGCAGGCCTTCGAACCGCGGATCCGGGCCGACGAGCGGGTGCCGGTCCGGAGTCGCCGTGTCGAGGCCCGCCCGGGAGGAGAGCGCGAAGGCGCCGCGGGCGGAGGGCACGCGGCGGACGAGGCGCTCGATCGACCGGGAGACGAATCCGTCGTCCGCCTCGGACTTGTAGAGATCGGGATGCTCGGGCGTGGTCGTGGTGCCGTCGCCCACGAGCGCGCGGCCCGGGGCGTCGGGGCGGAAGTAGCAGCCCTGCACCGTGTCGTGCACGATGGCGGTCGGGTTCCGGACGCCGTCCACGACGACGGCCTGCGTGCGGTACGGCGCGAGCGGGAGCGGCGCGCCCGCCGAAGCGAGGAGGCCCGCCGTCCACGCGCCGCCTGCGACGAGCGTCAGGTCGGCCTCGACCAGGCGGCCGTCGCCGAGACGGACGCCCGCGACGCGGCTCCCGTCGAGCGCGAGGCCCTTCACGTCCGCGTTCGGCGTGAACGTGGCGCCGCGCTCGCGCGCGAGGGCGAGCGCGAGATCGGCGTACGCGGGCGGGCTCGCCCAGGCGTCGCCCGGCGCGAAGGCGACCAAGGCCACGCCCGCAAGATCGAGCGCGCCGAGACCCGGGAGCGTTCCCGCGTCGGCGGGATCGAGAAGACGCACCTCCGCGCCTTCGCGCTTCTGGAGGACCGCGAGCTCCTCGAGGCGCGACGCCCGGGCGGCGTCGACGAGCGTCGCGGAGCCGGTCACGTGGAGACGGAAGGGGTGGCCGCGGTCGGCCGCCGTCGCGGAGAGCGCGCGGAAGCGCTGGAGGGTGCGCCGCACGAGCCGGATGTCGAGCGCGTTCCAGGCGAGGACGCTCGCGACGCCCGCGCCGCGCGCGCTTGCGCCCGCGAGGCCGGGCGCGGGGCCGCGCTCCAGGACCGTGACGTCCGCCCCGGCTTCGGCGAGGGCGAGGGCGGCGCTCGCGCCGAGGGCGCCCGCGCCCACGACGAGCACGCGCCGCGCCATGGGCCTACTCCCACTCGATGGTGCCCGGCGGCTTGTGGCTGAGGTCGTACACGACGCGCGTCACGTGCTGCCCCAGCTCGTTCGTGATGCGGATGGAGATGGACTCGAGGACGTCGTACGGGATGCGAAGCGACTGCGCGGTCATCGCGTCGAGCGACTCGACGGCGCGCACCACGATCGTTTCGCCGTAGTGGCGGATGTCGCCGTGCACGCCGACGCTGCGGACGGGCAGGAGCGCGGCGAAGTACTGCCACGGGCGTTCCATCTTCCCCTCTTTCGCGGCGCGGTCGATCTCCTCCTCGACGATCGCGCAGGCCTCGCGCACGATGGCCGTGCGCTCGGGCGTCGCCTCGCCGAGGACGCGGATCGCGAGGCCCGGGCCGGGGAACGGCTGGCGCTCGGAGACCGGGATCTCGAGGTGGCGGGCGAGCTTGCGGACCTCGTCCTTGTAGAGGTCGCGCAGCGGCTCGACGACCTTGAGGTGCATGTCCTTCGGGAGGCCGCCCACGTTGTGGTGGCTCTTGATCGTGTCCCGCACGCCGCCGCCGGACTCAATCCAGTCGGGCGCGATCGTGCCCTGCACGAGGTACTGCGCGCCCGTCTTCTTCGACTCGCGCTCGAAGACGCGGATGAACTTCTCGCCGATCGTCTTGCGCTTCGTCTCGGGGTCCGTGATGCCCTTCATGGCCGCGTAGAACTCGGCCTTCGCGTCCACGAAGTCGAGGTTGATGTCCAGGCCCTTGAGGGTGTTGCGGATGATTTCGGGCTCGTCCTTGCGCATGTAGCCCGTGTCGACGAAGACCGACGTGAGCCGGTCGCCGATCGCGCGGCCGACCAGGACGGCCGCGGTGGTGGAATCGACGCCGCCGGAGCACGCGATGATGGCCTTGCCGGGGGCCGGGATGGCCTTCCGGATCTCCGCGATCTGCTCCTCGACGAACTTCGCCGGATCGAACAGGGGACTCGCCTCGCGTGGGCAGACGCGGGGCCGTATTTCAACGTGATGCCGTCGGGGGAACGGGCCGCAAGACTCTCGTGGAGGACCCGCCTTCCACCCCCCATGGCCGCGAAGCCCGCCGTCGGCGAAAAGGCCCCCGACTTCACGCTCCCCGACCAGGACGGCGTTCCGCGGACCCTCTCGGACCACCGCGGAAGGTGGGTCCTGCTCTTCTTCTATCCCCGCGACCAGACCCCCGGATGCCAACGCCAGGTGTGCGCCTTCCGCGACGTGATGCAGCGATTCGAATGGGTGGACGTCGTCGTGTACGGCGTGAGCGCGGACGACGTCGCGAGCCACAAGGCGTTCGCGGAGGCCGAGCGCCTGCCGTACAAGCTCCTCGCCGACCCCTCGCGCGAGGTCATCGAGCGCTACGGCGCGATGAGCCGCATCCCGCTCCTCAACGTCGCCCAGCGCGTGACGTTCGTCATCGATCCCGAAGGCGTCGTGCGCCACGTCCACGAAAGCGCGCTCGATCCGGCCGGGCACGCGGAGGCCGCGTGGCGGGCGGTCGCGGCGGGGCGGGGGTCTTGAAGGGCACAGGCCACGTGCACCGTGATTTGCCGAGACCCCGGGAGAACCGTTAAAACCCCCCATTCCCCGCAAACCCTTATGTAGCCCCTCCCGGCTCCAAGCCGCGGTCGTGCCATGGCGCTCAAGGACGTCAAGCCCACGCGCTCCCAGCTCATCGAGCTCAAGAAGCGCATCAACCTCTCCAAGAAGGGCTACAAGCTTCTCAAGATGAAGCGCGACGGCCTCATCATGGAGTTCTTCAAGCTCCTCGAGCAGGCGAAGAAGGTCCGCCAGGAGATGGGCGGCCGGCACGAGCGCGCGGAGGAGGCGATCCACGTCGCCGAGGCCGTCGAGGGCCTCGTCCCCGTGAAGAGCGCGGCGCTCGCCCTCGGCAAGTCGCCCACGATCGACCTCGCGCGCAAGAACGTCATGGGCGTCGTCGTCCCGAAGATCGAGTCCTCGGGCGTGCGCCAGTCGCTCGTCGAGCGCGGCTACGGCATCATCGGCACGTCGCCCCGCATCGACCAGGCCGCGCGCTCCTACGAGGAGCTCGTCGAGACGATCATCCAGGCCGCGGAAGTCGAGACCTCGATGAAGAAGATGCTCGACGAGATCGAGAAGACGAAGCGCCGCGTGAACGCGCTCGAGTTCAAGGTCATCCCCGAGCTTTCCCAGGCTCGCGACTTCATCCGCCTGCGCCTCGAGGAGATGGAGCGCGAGAACATCTTCCGCCTGAAGAAGATCAAGGCGAAGTCGGAAGCCGCGGCCGCCTGACGGCGAGCAAATATCCTTTAGTCTGCCCCGCACGTTGGCGTTCCGATGGACGACGACCTCGGCGAGGCGGTGCTGATCTTCCACGAGCAGTCCGACGGCCGCAAGGTGTCGCGCCTTCCCGGCGGGAAGGTCGTGCTCGTCGACCTCGACAACCTCGACCGCGTGAAGAACGGCGAGCGCTGGCGCGTGACCCTTTGGCACCGCGAGACGTTCGCGATCGCGCACCCCGTCGAAAAGCTCCCGCTCATGGCGCCCGCCCCTGCGCCGGCGCCCGCGAAGCCGGCGCCCGCCTCGAAGGCCTCGTCGGCCGCCGTCGCCGCCCCCCCGAAGCCCGCGCCCGTGGCGTCGGCGAAGCAGGAGCGCAACGCTCCCTTCACGCTGCAGGGCATGCTCGTCGAGCCCGAGAACGTCGTCCGGAATGGCGAGCGCGTCGCCGTCTTCGTGGACGGCGCCAACATGGACGGCGCGTGCCGGTCCGCGGGCTATTTCGTCGACTACAGGAAGGCCCTCGAGTACTTCCTCGCAAGCGGCAACCTCTACGCGGCCTTCTATTACGTCGCGGACTTCACCGCGTCCGACCCTCTCCAGCAGCGCTTCCTCGATTTCCTCTCGCACGCGGGCTACATCGTGCGCCGCAAGCCCGTCAAGCTCATCACGGACGAGGAGACCGGCGAGCGCGTGTTCAAGGGCAACCTCGACACGGAGATCGTGCTCGACATGGTGAACACGGCGGCGCTCTACGACGTCGCGTTCCTCATGTCGGGCGACTCCGACTTCGAGCGCGCGGTGGATCTGCTCCGCTCGCGCGGGAAGCGGATCTACGTCATCTCCTCCCGCAGCTCGATGAGCCGGGAGCTCGCCTACGTGGCCGACAAGCCGATCTTCTTCATCGAGGATTTCAAGTTCATCCTCGAGCGGGACCCGAAGGAGTGACGATGGCCGGCGATCCCGCGCTTCCGGCCCCGATCCGCGCGTTCGCGGACGCGCTCGCGATCCACTTCTCGGACGAAACGAGCCGCATCGTCGCGGTGGTCGTCCCCCGCGCTCGGATCGCGTCGCCCGCGATGGCGGCGCCGTGGCCCGTCATCGTGGTGTACGAGGGCGCCGCGCCCGAGCTCGACTTCACGCCCTGGCGTCGCGACGGCGTCGTCAGGTTCGGGTCGATCCCCCTCGACGTCGTGGCGGAGCCCCTGGCCGCGTTCGACCGGGCCCGCGCCGCGGACGTCCTGGTGGCGGGCGCTTATCCGGACGAGGCCGGAAACGACGCGTGGGCGCGTCTCTGATCCGGGGTCCCTGTCGCGCGCTCAGCCGCTCTTCTCCCAGGCGAGCGTCAGCTCGGCGATGATGTCACGGGTGCGGGCGCGCGCCGACAGGACGGCATCCGGCGGCTCGATGACGGTCGCAAGGAGCCCCACCTGACCGATGGGCTCCAGGACGAGGCCCAGGTTGTCGAGCCGAAGGTGGACGTACCGCGCCTCGGCCTTGAGCTGGGCCGCGAGCGCGCGAAAGCTCGAGCGCATCCCGGCGAGGCTCGTCGCGAGCGCCGCCGGGTCGACCTCGCCCGGGAGCTGGCCCCCGAGCGCGCGGCCGCCGGCGCTCATCACGAGGTAGCCGCGCACGGGCGACGTGAGGCGGACGTGCGCGAGCGCGCTCTTGAGCGCGTCGGGGCTCGGCACGTCCTCGCCGACCGACAAGGCGTCTGTGCGCTTGTCCATCGCCTCCTCGACGACGGCCACGATGCGCTCGTGGTAATCGAGACCCTTCGTGACGTAGTCCAAGGCTCCGCGGGACAGCGCGAGCATGGCGACCTCCTCCGAGCCCTGGCCGGTCACGAACACGAAGGCCGGGGCGGGGTCCTTCGCCCGGAACCGGTCGAGGACCTCGAGGCCGCTCATGTCGGGCAGATGATAGTCGACGAGCACGGCGTCATACTTCCGGTCGACGAGGCGGAGGGCGTTCGCGCCCGTTTCCGCGATGTCCACCGTCCAGCGGGGGTCCCCGAAGGCGAGGCGGAGCAGCTTGGCGTCGGCGGGATTGTCCTCGACGATGAGGAGCTTCACAGCGGTCCTTTCGTTCACTTTCTTGACCTCCGGTGGACGCATGCCGCGTCGATCCCTCAATCGTTCACGACCCCGACATGCTTAGAGGCTCCTTCTCCGAACGCGACGCCCGGAGGCTGCCACTGTGACCGGTCCGTTTGATTGAAATCCCCCCCTCCCGATGGGGGCGCATGCGCCGCGGCCTCCGCTTCGCCCTCTGGGCCTGGTTCTTCACGGGCCTCCTCGGGGTTTCCTACGTCGGGGTCGTCTGGGCATCCTCCGCGGCGCTTACGGACGAGGCCGCGGGTTCGATGTACCGCCCCACGGAACCCGCCTCCCTGCGGCCGGGGGAGAGCGTCCTCGTGATGCCGCTTGCGAAGGCCGCGCCCGCGCTCGACCCCTCGTCCCCCTCGTTCCACGGCGGCCGCGGCACGGTCGTCGTGTGGGGGGACGGCGACGCCCCCGGCGGCCTCCTCGGACTCGAGAGCGCCCGTCACGTGGGCCGCCTCCTCGCCCGCGCCGAACGCGCCGGCGACGGGTGGACGGTGCGGGCGGGGGAGAGCGTCCTCGCCGCGAACGCCACCAATGTCACGCTCGAAGTGCCGGCCTACGCCCCCTCCGGGGAGGCGACGGGGACGATGAACGTGACGGCGGATCTTACGCCCCTCGGCAACGCCTCGGGTTGGGTCGTTAAGGCCGATCTCTGGCGCGTCGCTGAAGCCGTTCCGGACGACGCCGTGCGCGGCGAGATCGTGGGCTCGCTCCCGACGGGCGCGCTCCACGCGGGCCTCGTGATCGCGGTCATCGGCACGCTTCTCCCCCTCGCCCTCATCGTCTACCACCACGAGCCCCGCGGCACGTCCGTTTCCATCACGCTGCCGTCGCGACCCGGCGAAGGAGGCCCCGGAACCGCCGGCGTGCCCTGCCCCGAATGCCGCCGTCCCGTCTCCCCGGGATCCACCTTCTGCCTCGCGTGCGGCGCGATGCTCCCGGCCCCGCCGCCGCGATGAGGAAGATTCAACCCCGGAGGGATCGCTCGCGACCGCGATGGCGCGCCTCGAGGATCCCGTCGCGATCGGTTCGACGACGGTCCGCAACCGGCTCTACCGCGCCCCGCTCCTCGAGGTCGCCGCGAACAAGCCCGACGCCGCGCGCATCCTCGAACGCGAGCTCGCGCCCGCCGCGGAATCCGGCGCGGGCCTCGTCTTCCAGGGGGCGTCGCTCGTCACGGCCGAAGGCGGCCGCACGGCGCCGGGCTTGAGCCGTTTCCACGATCGCGCCTTCGTGCTCGGCCTCGCGCCCGCCGTCGCGGCCGTGAAGCAGCACGGGGCGCGCCTCTTCGTGCAGCTCGGCCACGGGGCCCTCCAGTCGATGGAGGCGTGGCACGCGGCATACCGCGCCGCCCATCCCGGTCTTGCGACCCATGCCGTGAGCCGCCCGCCGTGGTGGTTCCGCGCGATGCTTCGCGCCCGGTTCCTGCGCATCGACAACCTGCGCGTCTTCACGACCGAGGAGCTGCACGCCCTCGCGCGCGCCTTCGGCGAGGCCGCGCGCCACGCGCGCGACGCGGGCTACGACGGCATCCACCTCGCGGGCGCGAACGGGAGCATCTTCCAGGAATTGTGGAGCCCGGTCTTCAATGAGCGATCGGACGAGTTCGGCGGAAAAACCGTCGAGGACCGTTCCGCGTTCCTTCGGCTCGTCGTCAGGGAGATCCGCCGGGCGACGCGTCCCGATTTTCCCGTGACCGCGAAGATCCCCGCAGAAACGGTCGCGCCCTGGTTCGTCCGAGGCGCGCTCACCCTCCGGGACGGCGTCGCCATCGCGCGCGCATGCCGCGAGGCGGGCGTGGACGCCGTCGCGCCCGTCACGGTCGGGGTGACGCGCGACCAGTCCGTCGCCCGCGGCCGATTTCCGAAGCGCGCGTGGGACGACCCCCGGTTCGCGGAAGGGTATGCGCGGGCGTTCGGTTCCCCCCGCAAGGCGCGCGTCGTGCGGCTCGCGAACCGCCTTGCCGCGCGCCTCATCCCCTTCGAGCCCGTGTGGAACGAGGCGTTCTTCTCGGCGGTCAAACGCGAGGTGGATGGCCTCGTCGTGCTAGCGGAGGGCGGCATCCGCACCCGCGCCGAGATGGATCGGCTCCTTCGGGATGGCAGAGCCGACATGGTCGGGATGGCGCGTCCCTTCTACGCGGAGCCGCACGCGGCCGCGAGGCTCCTCAACGAGCCGGGGGCCGCGGCGCTCTGCGAGTCCTGCAACAATTGTACCGTTCCGCAGGTCGCGGGTCTTCCGGGGGTATGCCGCACGCCGGAGATCCTCGCGCGACGGGGCGACCTCGCGAAGCGCGGCGCGTACTCAGCGCGAAAGGACCCGGTGCATCACGAGATCGACGAGTGATCCCGGCGCGAGGGCGCGCGCGACGAGCGACGCGCGCGCAGCGAATCCGACGACGGCGCGCGCGCGAGGGCGCGGACGCGTGGCCTCGCGGAGGATGACCGCGGCGACGCGCTCAGGCGTCACCGCGAAGCGATGGACGCGCGCGAGCCAGGGATCGAGGTTGCGCCTGGACCTGTCGTAGGGATTCCCGGGCTCGAGGCTCGCGTCCATGCCGGCGACGGCGGCGTCGACGAAATCGCCCCGCACGAATCCGGGTTCGACGAGCGTCACGCCGACGTTCCACGGGCGAACCTCGACGCGGAAGGCGTCCGTGGCGGCCTCGAGCGCGAACTTGCTCGCGGCATAGACGCCCGCCCATGGCGCGCTCTGCCGACCGAGCGCGCTCGACATCTGGATGACGCGGCCGCCGCCCATCGCGCGCATCGCGGGGAGGAGACGTCGCGCGAGATCGAAAGGGCCGAAGACGTTGGTCTCGAACTGGCGACGCCAGCGGGACCGATCGACGGTCTCCACCGGACCGAGCTCGGCGTAGCCCGCGTTGTTCACGAGCACCGAAGGCGGACCCGCTTCGAGCGCGCGTCGGGCCGCCTCCGCCGTGGCGGACGCCTGCTCGATGTCCAGCGGTATCGCCGTCCAGCCGCGCGCCGCGAGGCGATCGAGCGCCGCCTGGTCGCGCGCGGTGGCGACGACGTTCCATCCCGCTCGCTCGAACGCCTCCGCCGCCGCGAGACCGATGCCTCGACCGGCGCCCGTCACAAGGACCGTCTTCGCCATGCGGTCACAGCCCGTCGGTGGTCGGCTTCTTGCCGACGCGGGCGCGCATCTCGTTGCGCAGGTTCGTCATGCCGTAGGAGAAGAGCTCCATGCAGCGCGGCGTCGCGCGGAGGTGCGCGATGAACGCGAGATTGTACGGCTCTTCGATCGGATCCACGAGGGGCGTCATGCAGAACTCGCACGGCTTGCGCTCGTCGCGCCCGCGCGGCCCGGGATCGACGGCGGCGGCCATGAAGCCTACGCGCCGAGGGCCTTCGTGACCACGTCGCGCGCGGCCTTGAGCGCGTCGTCGAGCTTCGTGGCGTCGGGGCCTCCGCCCTGGGCGACGTCCGGTTTCCCGCCGCCCCCGCCGCCCACGACCTTCGAGGCCTCGCGAACCGCGTCGCCGGCCTTCACGGCCGCGACGTCCGGGGAGCGCGCGACCACGATCTTCGCGCCGTCCTTCGACGAGCCCAGGATCGCAACGACGCCGCTTTCGCGCGTGATCTCGCCCGCGAGCTTCAGGAGCTGCTCCATGGGGAGGTCGCTCCTGTCGAGGACGAGCTTCACGCCCTTCACGGTCTCGGCCGCAGCGAGGAGCTTCGCCTTGCGCGCCTGCGCGGCGTACACCTGCAGCTCCTCGACCTGCTTGCGCAGCTCCTTCCACTCGTTGAAGAACCGCTCGACGGTCTTCGGGAGCTCCTCGGGGGTGACGGAGAGCTTCTCGGCCGCTTCCCGCAGGAGCTCCTCCTTCTTCTGGACCTGACGCACGGCCGCGAGGCCCGCGGAGAACTCGATGCGCTCGAGCCCGTCCTGGATGCGCTCGGCCTTGAGGATCTTGATGGGGCCCACCTGGTTGGTGGTCGAGACGTGCGTGCCGCCGCAGCACTCCACGTCGAAGTCGACGACGCGCACGACGCGGACGTCGCGGCCCTCGGGGATGCCGCCCTGGTAGAGCTGCATGCCGTACTTGCGCTCGGCCTCGTCGCGCGGGATCCAGATCTTCTCGACCGGGAGGTTCTCCAGCACGACCATGTTGGCGAGCTGCTCGATCTCCCGCAGCTCCTCGTCCGTGATGCGGCGGAAGTGCGCGACGTCGACGCGGCTGCGCTCGTAGCCCTTCTGCGCGCCGCCCTGCCACACGTGGCTCCCGAGCACGCGCCGCGTCGCGCCGAGGATGATGTGCGTCGCGGTGTGGTGGCGGGTGTGCGCCATGCGCTTGCCCCAGTCGACGCGGCCGTGCACGACCTCGCCGGTCTTGACCTTGCCACCTTCGATCTTGTGGACGACGACGTAGCCGCTCGCGACGGCGTACTTCTGGACGTCCACGACCTTGAGGCTCTGATCGTTGCTGATGATGACGCCGCCGTCGGCGGGCTGGCCGCCGCCCTCGGGGTAGAACGCCGTCTGGTCGAGGACCACTTCGCCGTCCTTCGCGTGGAGGACGACGGCCTCGAAGTCCTTCGTCGGGGCGGCCTCGTAGTAGAGGAGCCGCGTCGGCGGGAGGTCGCGGATCTTGCCCGCGGCCTGCGCGGCGGAGTCGTACGCCTCCTCGCCGGCCTTGCCGGTCGAGTGCTTGTTCGCGACGCGAGAGTAGAAGTCGTCCGGCACGTCGACGGCGACGCCCGCGTCCGCGGCGATGGCGCGCACGATGTCGGGAGCCATGCCGTGAGAATCGTAGAGGTCGATGAGACGCTCGGCGGTGAGCGTCTTCTGACCCTTGATCTCGCGCTCGACGAGGCGGCGGCCCTTCTCGAGCGTTTCGCGGTAGCGGTCCACCTCGAGGCCGAGGATGGTCATGATGCCGTCGCGGTTCGCCTTTACGGACGGGAAGTCCCCGGCCATGAGCTCGAGCTGCTTGTCGACGACGTCCTCGAGGCTGACCGTGAGGTTCAGCTCGTCGGCGAAGCGGAGGGCGCGGCGGATCACGAGCCGCGTGAGGTAGCCGGCCTTGACGTTCGACGGAACGATGCCGTCCCCGAGCATGAACGCGATGCAACGGGAGTGGTCCGCGATGGCGTACACGCGCTCGAGCGGCTCGAGGATCGCAAGCAGCTCCTCGAATTCAATCTTCATGCCCTTCTGCACGAGGCGCTCGTGGACGCGCCGGCGCAGTTCGAGCACCTTCGTGCCGGTATCCACGCTCATGAGGGCCGCGAGGCGCGCGGTCTCGGAGAGGATGTCCTTCAGGCGCGGGTCGCGGAGCTTCTCCTCGAGCCCGGCCGCGGACGTGATGAACTTCACGACCTCAGGGAAGAGCGCATCGTAGATGGTCGCGCGCCCGTTCGAGGCCCAGACGAGACGCTCGAGACCGTAACCGGTGTCGACGATCTGCAGCTCCATTTCGCGGTACTTCTCGCCCTTCACGTCGATGGGGCCCTGGTCGTCGCGGACCCACTTCATGAAGACGAGGGTCGCCACCTCGAGACCGGCGACGAGGACCTCGACCGCGGGGCCGGCGTTGCCGCCGCCGCTCCACGGATTCTCCTTGTAGGTCACGATCTTGCCGTCGATGCCGAGCGCCTTCGTGAGGAACTCGTGGCAGAGCTCGACCGTGCGGTCCTTGAAGTAATAGGTCTTCTGCGGCGTGTTGAACACGTGGTGCGCCATCATCTCGAACGTCGTGAGATGACGACCCGACTTCCCGACCGAGTCGAGGTCGTTCAGGCGGATGCACGGCTGAGAGATGCAGAGCGGGTTCGCGGGCGGCGGGACGAGGCCGCTCGTCACGTGCGGCTGGAAGTCCGCGATGGACGCGATCGTGAGGTAAATGTCGTCCCGCCAGCGCGCGACGACGGGATAGCGCTTGACGCGCGAGTGACCGCGCTCCTCGAGGAAGGTGAGGAACTTCTCGCGCATCTCGCGGAGCGAGTATTCCCGCTTCGTGAGGGGCGCGCCGATGAACGAGTATTCGACGCACGGCGGGTCGCCACACATCGCGCGCGTGGAGTCCTGCGTCCAGAAGGGATAATTGCACGTGGGGCAGATCTTGCGCTGGAATCCGTTCTTCTTGAAGAACTCCAGCTGGTACTCCTTCTCGAGGGACATGGGAACCCCTGGGGTCTGGCCGCGCTCCATACTCACGGGTCGTCTTTAAGCGTTTCGCGCGATCCGAACGCCGCGGGCGCAGGCGGAGACGTTTAAACCGTGCCCCGCCCTTCGCTCGCCGCGTGGCGAACGGATTCGAAGACGCGGTCCTCGCCTTCGCGGCCGTCGCGCTTTCGCTGCTCGTGCTGTATCTCATCTACGGCGCGATCCATCGCGCGTTCCAGGCCGTGGGCTTCACGCGGCAGGAAGCGACCGCCATCGTCCTCGGGACGCTCTTCGGCGGCTTCCTGAACATCCCGATCTGGTTCTCGAACGGGTGGCTCATCGCCGTGAACGTGGGCGGCGCCATCGTCCCGCTCGTCGTGTCGGGCGTTCTCCTCAGGCGCAAGCCCGAGATGCTCACCGAGGCGCTCATCGGGGTGGTGTTCGTCTCCGGCGCCACCTATCTCACGACGAGCGTGGCGCCCGAGGGCATCGTGAGCCCCTTCCCCCTTTGGCTCGTCCCCGGAATCGTCGCGGCCGCCATCGCGCTCGTCGCCTACTGGCGCGAGGTGGACTATTCCGCGCCGCTCGCCTACGTGAGCGGCACGGTGGGCGCTCTCATCGGAGCGGACGTCTTCCGATTCCCCGAGTTCCTCGCTCAGGCGCCGCCGGAGACCGGCGCCGTCGCCTCGATCGGCGGCGCCGCGGTCTTCGACATGGTGTTCCTCACCGGCATCATCGCGGTGACGCTCGACCTCGCCCTCTTCCAGCGCCGGCGCCGCGAGCGCGAGCCGATCGGGCTTCCCTATTTCGAGCCCGAGGTCTTCACCTCCTCGACGCCGTCCCGCGTCATCCGCGACTACAAGCCCGCCGAGGCGATCGCGTTGCGCCGCGAGGCCGCGCGCGGCCCCCGGGCGGAGAGACCCTCCCGAGAGCGCGCGCCGAGCCGCGAACGCCCGCCTCCGCGCGAGCGGCCCGGCGTCCGCGAGCCGCGCGCCCCGCCCCGCGCCGAGCCGCCTCGCGTTGTCGTGGAGGAGCCAGTCTCCCCCGCGGATGCGGACCGCCTTGCCGCCCACCGCGCCTGGGAGGAGCGGCTCCGCTCCGGACGCCCCTGATGTCGCACCCCCCGGTTACAACGGGTCCGTGATGACCCCGGCGACGGTTCGCGCTGCGGGAGGCGGAGACGCTGCGCGCTCGACGCATCATCCTCGTTCTCGTCCTCGTCGCGCTCGCGGCGCTCCCGGGCGCCGCGTTTGCCGCGATGGCGGACCTCGGCCCCCACACCGAGCAGGTCGTGGAGGGCCACAACGCCTACGCGGTCGTGCAGGCCGTCGTGAACCGCAACATCACGGGCGTCACCGTGCTCGTGCGCGAGGTCATCGGCTCGCAGGGCAAGCTCTGGTTCAACGACCAGTATCTCGTCGCCCCCGACGAGATGAACACGCAGGACCCGCTCTACAATTCGACGTCGCTCAGGAGGCTCGCTCCTTCGCGCATCGGCGATTGCGCGTTCCGCCAGGGCGGCACGACGTATTCGTGCGTCCGGTACCCCTGCGGCGGCGCCGTTCTCGCCGTCGAATCCGGAAACCCCGATCCGATCCGGCCCTTCACGCTCGAGGGCCGCGCGAGCGACCCCGGCCTCGCGGAGCGGCTGAACGGCACCCAGCGTGAGATCGACGAGACGTTCGTCAACTTCGACCCGGACCGCGACGACACGTCGACGCGCGACGAGTATGTCGAGAGCTACCTCGTCACGGACCCGAATGACAACACGTTCGTCGTCGACAAGTACGTGCAGACCCGCTACTTCCACCCCGACGTCTCCGCGTCGCCCGGCGCGCTCGACGCGGCGGACCCGGTTGCGCGAACGGTCGACGGCGCGGCGGGCGAGCCGTATGCGATGCGCTTCTTCGTGTGGGTCGTGAACATCCTCGGCTCGCCGGTGTTCATTCCCGACGAAGGCGTGTTCAACTGCAACCCCTACATCGACTACCCGACCTTCGGATCGACCTTCTTCGAGCCGACGGACCCGACGCAAAACGGCGGCGCGTCGTACTGCTACGATGGCAATCCCGCCCTCAACGGCGAGACGGCGGGCGTGGGCTGCGAGTACGACGCCTACGCCCACAACGAAACGTTCCTGCTCGGCGCGCAGGAACGGTACCACAACTATCGCCGCTACAATGCCGAGCTCGTCTTCTACATGGACGACTTCGTCGCCCTGAACCGGGGCGCGAAGGCCCATGGCGCGGCGTCGAACGACACCAACGGCTGCGAATCGGACGCGCGCACGCTCGCGACCGCGCGCTACGGCGGCGAGCGGAACTGGACGGGCGCGATGGCGACAGAATGGTACTGCCCGGACGGCGACGACGACGCGGAAGGCAACAGCCACCCGTTCAACCCGCTCGACGGCGGCGCGCGCACGATGGACCACGCGCACGACACCGCGCGCGTCGACCTCTACTTCTCGAGCAGCTTCCGCCCCCGCGAGCCGGACGCGCGCGTGTGGCGCATCCACGACGCCGAGGGCCACCCGGCCCCGTTCGACATCCGCCACGGACCCTGACCCGCCCGGTCCCGGGACCGACCCGAAGCGCGGCGGAGCCGGGTCGGTCGCTGTCCCTGAGCGCGGTGAGTGAAGAACCGTTAACCCCCGCCCTCCGAACGTTCCAGCGATCCTCCCGCGAGGGAGGGGGTGTGTTGCTTGGACCGTGGAGTCATCGTCGCGCTCGTAGCGTTGGCTCTGCCGCTGGCCCTGGGGCCGGTGGCGGCGTCGGCGCCCGAGCCCCCGCATGTGAGCGTGTCGTTGAAGGGTTGCCGGCTGGAATCGACGTTCCTCTACTCGCCCGGGGCGAGGCAGACGGCGGAGTCGACCCGGTGCTTCGTCGTGAAGTCGGGCTCGACGTTCACGTTCCGGAACATGGACACCGTCCGGCATTATCCGGACTCGTCGATCGACTGGGGCCAGTGCTTCAGCGCCCTCTACGACACGGGCCGCCCGCTGCACTTCGACGAATCCTACTCCTTCACCGTGACGTTCGACGGGCAGCAGGCGCGCTCGAGCTTCCGCGACGGCGAGCGCGACTGCCTGCAGGACCGGTCGGGCTCGAACGAAGGGCGCGCCGTCCTCCCGTTCTGGTGCCGCTTCCACCGCGACACCGTGTACGGGTACCTGATCGTCGAGCGCTGACCTGGGCAAACCCTTTTGAGCGCGGGGATTTTCCGGGCGCATGCGCCTGGCGTTCCCCGCGCTCGCCCTCATCCTGATCGCTCTTCCCGCGGCCACCGCGCAGGCCGACCCCGTCGAGGTGGAGACCCACGTCCTCCTCATCAACTTCGGGAACTACGATGCGAACAAGGGCACCTACGTGATGGATTTCTACGTCTGGTTCGTCTGGAACGCCTCGTCCGCGCCCCAGGGCTTCACGCCCGAGCGCTTCGAGTTCATGAACGGCCGCGCAAGCGCCAAGGAGCGCATCTTCGACCAGACGAACGAAACCACCGGGATGCGCGAGCTGTGGTTCCGCGTGCAGGCGAACCTCTACACGGACCCCCTGTTCGCGGACTACCCCTACGACCGGCAGCGTCTCGCCATCACCTTCGAGGATCCCGTGTACACGGTCGGCGAGCTGCGGTATGTTCCCGACCGGGACGCGAGCGGCCTCGACGAGAACGTGCGCGTCGCGGGCTGGCGGATCGAAAGCTGGGGGATGGAGGAAACCCGGAAGACCTACCGGTTCGACGAGACCTACAGTCGCCTCGTGTTCACCATGGAGGTCGCGCGCGAGCCCGTGAGCACCACCGTGAAAACGTTCCTCCCGCCCATCGCGTTCATGATCGTGTCCGGGCTCTCGTTCTTCTTCCATCCCTCCAAGGTCGCGAACCGCCTCGGCCTCGGGACGAGCATGCTCATCAGCGCCGTCCTCTACCACATCAGCCAGATCGTGAACCTCCCGAGCGGCGGCCGGCTGATGCTCCTCGACAAGATCATGTTCAGCGTGTACGCGTTCCTCGCGGGGAGCCTCGTCGTGACAACGCTCATCGCGATCGACGAGGACTACTGGAAGGACCGCGACTACACCCGCCAGATCAACCTGTACGGAGGCCTCGCCACGGTGCTCCTGCCGTTCGTCGTGTTCGCCCTCATCGGACTCTTCTGAGTCCGCGCGCCGAAGGGCCGATGGAACGTCGAGGCACGGGGGAGATGGCCTGTCACGGCGGGGAGTGGGGAAGGCGTTCCAGTTTCGTTCCGCTTCCCCCCGTAGGTGGACCGCATGATCGAGACGCCGTCCGCCCGAACACGCCCCCTGCGCCCGCGGGCGTGCAACGCGATCGGTGTCGTCGTCGTGACGCAGTCGGAGGGGCCAAGCCGGGCGCCCGACCTCTTCTTTTTCTGCGGGCCTCTTGGCTTGAACGCGACAGGACAGATGACGGGCCACGTGGACTGTCACCTGCTTCGGCGCCGCGAAAGCAGGTGACAGTCCACCTGTCCCATGAATTCCCGCGACCTCGGGAGACCCTTGTCAACCCTTCGGCGCGGCCGCCCGCCGCGAGCGCAGCGCGCAAGCGGGGCCACGGGCGGACGGGCCGTGGAGTCCCCAAGGGGCGCATCGCACGGGTCGTCCGTGCGACGGGCCCGGTCGAACGCCGCTAAAGGAACACCGCGAGGATCCGGCCCTGCGGCGCGTCGACGAAGACGCTTGCGGGCTCGCCGGCGCCGACGGCCTTGGCTTCGGCGACGGCGCGCGCGCGAAGGCCCATCGCCATGCGGGCGAGGACGTCGGCGTCGGTCCCGTGGGGGAGTCGGGCGCTCACGGGCATGCCGCCGCTCAGGACGAGGGCGCCGGCGGCGCCCGGAACGGTGGCCTGGAACGTGGCGGCTAGTTCGCTCTTGAGAACGGCAGACTGCAGTGTTGCGATCGCCATGCGTGCATCCCGCTCCGCTCGTGGCGGTCGTTCCTATATCAGCCCTTCGATCTGCGTCGCCTCCCCCGGGCGCCCGGGGTCAGAGGATGCGCTTGCCGAAGGCGCTCGCGGCGAGTCCGACGGCGAGCTCCGCGGTCTGGTTCTGCACGTCGAGGAGCGGGTTCACCTCGACGATGTCCATGCTGCGGAACTTCGGGTTCTCGCTGATCATCTCCATGACCAGGTGCGCCTCGCGGTAGGTGAGGCCGCCCGGGACGGGCGTGCCGACGCCGGGGGCGTAGCGCGGGTCGACGGAGTCGACGTCGAAGCTCACGTGCAGCCGCTCGGCGCGGCTCGTCGCTGCGTCGAGGGCGTCCTCCATGACGTTGCGGAGGCCGCGCTCGTCGATCTCGCGCATGGTGAAGACCGTGACGCCGGCCTTGCGGACAAGGTTGGCCTCCTCCTTGTCCACGTCGCGGATGCCGACGAGGACGACGTTCTCGGGCCGGGCCTTGGGATTGATCTTGCCGATGCCCGTGAGGCGGTCGTCGCCGATGCCGCAGATCGCGCTCAGCGGCATGCCGTGGATGTTCCCGGTCTCGCTCGTCTCCTTCGTGTTGAAGTCGGTGTGCGCGTCGATCCAGAGGATTCCGGTGCGGTCTCCGCCGGTCGCGCGCGCAATGCCCGCCATCGTGCCCATCGCGATCGAGTGGTCGCCGCCGAGGACGAGCGGAATGGACCCGCCCTGCACGACCTTCTCGACGCGGCGGCCGAGCGTCTCGCAGACGGCGATGATCTCGTCAAGGTAGAGGAGCGACGTGTTCTTCGCGGTCTTCGTCTCGACGGTGGGGCTGTAGACGTTGCCGAGATCCTCCACCGTGTGGCCGAGCTTCTCGAGCCGCGGCCCGAGGCGCGCGACGCGGAGCGCGGACGGGCCCATGTCGGTGCCGCGGCGGCTCGCGCCGAGGTCCATGGGCGCGCCGAGGATCTTCACGTCCATGGCCTTCGAGAGAGCCGAACCCCTACTTGAACCACGCTCGTTGCCCCGGAAGCCCTCGCGGCGGGCTTTTTACGCCCGAGGCGGCTCGCGGGGCGTGGATACGCGCGCGCAGTGGGAATCCGTCGGCGCGTCGTTCGACCACGCGCGCCACGACGCCTGGGCGCCGGTCGCCCGCTTCCTCGCCGAACGGGCCGCCCCGGGGGCCCGCGTCCTCGACCTCGCGTGCGGAAACGGCCGCCAGAGCGGGGGCGCGGACGGCGTCGTGGGCCTCGACTTCTCGCGGCCGCTCGCGAAGGCCGCGAGAGCGCGCGGCCTGGACGTCGTGCTCGGGCACGCGCGCCACCTGCCGTTCCGCTCGGCGTCGTTCGATCTCGCCCTCTTCGTCGCGGCGCTGCACGTCGTCCCGGGGCGCGCGGCGCGGCTGGACGCGCTCGCGAACCTCCGGCGCGTGCTCAAGCCGTCGGCCTCCGCCCTCGTGACGGTGTGGGCGCGTCCGCAGGACTCGTGGCTCGGCCGCGTCATGCGCGACGCGGGGTTCGGGAGCGTCGACACGACGGTGCCCTGGGGAGGCGTCGAGCGCTACTACCACTTCTACACCCGTCCCGAGCTGCGCGCGGACCTGCGCGCGGCGGGCTTCCGGGTGGACGCGCTCGACGCGGTGAGTGTCTCTCGCGCGCGCGACCTGCCGGACAACTACGTGGCGGTCGTCCGGCCGTGATCACGGCTCGATGACGACCTTCCCGAACGCCTCGCCCGCTTCGAGCACGCGCGTCGCCTCGACGGCCTGATCGAGCGGGAAACGGTGGGAGAGGACGGATTTCAGCCGGCCGCGGTAGACGAGGTCCATGACCGTCTCGAACTCGCGGCGCGTGCCCATCGTCGAGCCGAGGATCTCGATCTCCTTCCAGAAGACGTAGTTGATGCCCGCTGGCGGCTCGTAGCCGGTCGTGCCGCCCACGGTCACGATGCGGCCTCCGCGCGCGACGGCCTTGAGGCTCTTCGTCCACGTCGCGGCGCCCACGTTGTCGACGACGACGTCCGCGCCCTCCTTCCCCGTGCGCTCGAAGGCCCATCGGGAGAAGTCGACCTCCTTGTAGTCGGCGACCTCGTCGGCGCCGAGGGCCTTCGCGGCGGCGACCTTCTCCGGTCCGCCCGCGACGGCGAGCACACGCGCTCCCGCGAGCTTCGCGATCTGGATCGCGGCGGAGTTCACGCCGCCGCCCGAACCGACGACGAGCACCGTCTCGCCGGCGCGCACGCGGGCGCGCGTCACGAGCATGCGCCACGCCGTGAGGAAGACGAGCGACGCGGCGGCAGCCTCGTCGAGCGGGAATCCGTCCGGCACCTTGCAGAGGTTCTCGGCGGGCAGGACGAGCTTCTCCGCCGCCCCGCCGCGGACGTGCTCGCCGATGAGGCGGTGCTGCGCGCAGCGCTGGACCTGGCCTTCGCGGCAGGCGCGGCAGCGGCCGCACGAGAGGCTCGGGTACATCACGACCCGCTCGCCGGGCCTCCACGCGGCGACGCCCGAGCCGACCTTGTCGACGACGCCCGCCACGTCGCAGCCGCCCCAGTGCGGCATGTCGAGCTTGAGGCCGGGCCAGCCCTTGCGGACGAAGATGTCGAGGTGGTTGAGCGCGACGGCCTTCACGTCGATGCGGACTTCGCCGGGTCCGGGCTCGGGCGTGGGGACATCCTCGACGCGCAGGACCTCGGGTCCGCCGTGGGCGTGGAAGGTCAGGGCCTTCATCGGACGCGGGAGGACGCGCGGGCGGAAAAAGGTGCCTCGCCTCAAGGCGCGCGCTTGGGGCGGGGGAGGTGGATGAGCCCCTCGTCGGCCTCGCCGAAGGCTTCCGTCTGACCCGCCGCGTGGAGGCGCGCCGTGTACGCGGCCGCGAGCGCGTCGGCGTCATTGTCGTCGCGCAGCTCCGGGGGCACGCCCTCCATGAGGCCCGCGAGGAAGGCGCGCGTGCGCTTGACCTCGTCGGCGCCCTTCTTCTTGCCGTGGTACGCGAACCCGAGGCGGAGCATCGACCCGCGCGGATAGACCTCGATGACGTTGAACTCGGAGAGCCGGTCGCGCAGGCGCATGCCGCGGAACGTCAGGGTCGCCATGAG
>DATLGO010000105.1 GCA_035540375.1 Candidatus Thermoplasmatota archaeon | reverse complement strand
CGTCCATCTCGACGGCCTGGGCCTTCTCGCCGCGGGCCGCGAGGACCTCCTCGTGGCGCAGGCGCCAGAAGAAGGCGCGGCGGCGGTCGCCGTCCTCCGTCGTGTACTCGTCGCGGCGGAACGTGAGGAGCTTCTTCCCTTCGAGGGTGTAGAAGATCGAGCGCACGTCCGGCGCGAGGTCGTCGTCGTCCACTTCCTCCTTGCCGGAGAAGTGGTCGAGGACCACCTCGGCGATGGCGCCCGCGTCCTCGTCGTCCATGCCGAAGAGGCGGTGGAGCGCCAGGGCCAGGTCGCTCGGCGCGAGGTGGGTCTGCATGACGTCACCCGTTCCAGTGCGCGAGGCGCGCCATGCTCGCCCGCACCAGCACCGAGAAGTACCAGCCGCGGGTGCGATCGCCGGTCAAGCTCTCCGCGTCCCTCAGAAGGTACGCGTTCACCGGGAGGGCGCTCCCGGCTTCCATCGTTTCATCCTGTTCCATGGGGCAACACCTGACTCAAGCGCGGAACCCGGCCGCCCGCGAGGGCTGCCAGGCCTCTCCCCGGCTTGACACGCTTTGACACGCAGGCTGGCTATTAAGGTTTGTGACAGCCGGGCGGGGGCTCGTGGGAGCCCCCGCTCCGCCCGCCGCCAAGTTTGAAGGGAATCGGCCCCATGCGGGAGCCGTGCCCCGCTTCGAGCCCACGGCCTGCGACGACTGCGGCGGCTGCGTCGGCGTCTGCCCGCACGACGCGATCGACCTCTTCCGGGGGCGCATCCTCTTCCGCTCGAGCTGCACGGAATGCAACCTCTGCGTCCTCGTCTGCCCCGTGGACGCCCTCGCGCCCCTCCCGGGATCGCCGGCCGTGCCGGCCGGGAAAGGCGCCGCGCGGCCCGCGGGCGCCTGATGGCGGAGCGCGCCTCCCGGAGGCGCCGGGCCGCGGTCCTCGGAATCGTTAAAGGACGCGAGGCGCATCGCGCGGCCCTGGAAGGGCTGTCATGAACAAGGACACCATCGTCGGCGTCGTGGGCGCCGTCATCCTCGTCATCGCGATGATCGGGGTGTTCAAGTACGAAGGCGACCAGGCCGGCTCGGCCACGGGCGGCCGCAACGCCTTCGACGTCGCCTGGTCGACGACGGACAAGGCCGGCCCCTCCGCCGACGGGAGCGTCAACCTCAAGGGCAGCGCCGACGGCGCGCTCAAGGTCGCCGAGGCCAACGTCACGAAGGCCACGTTCGCGCTGACCTGGACGGCGACGAACGGCAAGGACAAGCTGAAGCTCACCGTCACGAGCCCCTCCGGGGAGGCGAAGACCGCGGAGTCGGACACCGGCACCGTGAACGTCGCCTTCGACGTCGCCCCCCTCCCGCCCGCGACGACCGCGCGCGGCGACGACGCGAACGCCGCGAAGAAGGGCCTCGCCCCGCAGGCGGGCGCGAACGCGGCCGTCGGCGAGTGGAAGCTCAAGGTCGAGTTCCTCGACGCGACGGGCATCCAGCTCCACCCCGCGCAGCCGCCGATCCAGCAGGACCAGAAGGTCAGCTGGAAGGTCAGCTCGCTCCTCACCGTATGGGAGCCGAAGGTCGGCGCCTAGGCGTTCTGGTCGTCGAACACCTTTTCGTCCGTGTAGCCGAGGCGTCCCACCTTGCGCTGGGGCCAGTTCTGGTACACGATCATCTGCCGCTTGAGGTAATCCGTGCAGGCGGCGAGGTAACGCTCCCACGCGAGGTCGTCCTCGGTGGGCGGGCCTTCCCGGCGTCGGGGCAGAAGCGCGTCGAACGGTCGCGGAGCGGGCGGAACCGGGCCCTTCGGGACGTCCCTCAACGAAGACCTCGGGCGCCCATGGGACTTGAGCGAATTTAACGGTTTCTTTCGCCCGGCGGGCCGGATACAAGCTCACGGCAAACGCTAAGGACGCCGCCGGCCGTGGCCCGCGCGGGTCGACATGCGGGCTGGACTACGGAGCGCGCTCACGGTCGCCGTTCTCCTCGCCCCGTTCGCCGTGTTCGCGAGCCCCGGCGAGGCCCAGACCCAGTATCCGCAGTACACGTTCCTCGGCGCCTTCCGGCTCGACGGGACGAAGGTGACCGACGCCACCGCCGGCGAGACCCTCCTGTTCAAGATCCACGTATCGCCGGGCCCGAACACGGTCATCGTGTACCACGACCTCGAGCTGCGCGCGAACGGCGACCCGCTCGGCCCGACGATGTACTACATTTCCCAAGGCGCGACGACCACCGTGACGCCGTGGCAGCCGCTCGAGGTCACGATCCGCTGGGAGCAGGGCCGCGTCCTCCCGTCCGGCACGCCCGCGCCCGGCCGCTACGCGGTCGTGTACGACGATCCCTCGAACTCGAACATCGACGCCAGCATGGTTTTGGACGTCGACTGGCAGCCCAACTTCCTCATCACGAGGATGGCGGTCTCGTACACGAAGCTGTACACGCTCGCGGGACGCAGCGCGCACAACCCGCTCCTCCTCGAGGTCGAAGGGTGCGTCCACAACGACGGACGCGAGAGCGTCACCTCGATCCCGGTCGGTCTCGGCTTCCGCACGCCGTTGGATCCCTCGACGAGTCCGCCGCGCATCGTGCTGACCTCCAATGTCATCCCCGCCGCCGGGCCGACCTGCGTCTCGAAGTTCCCCCTCCCGCCGACGCCCGGAACCTGGTTCAAGTTCTCCTGGCTCGTGCCGCAGGACGCGGCGCGCTTGAGCCTCCTTGCGTCCCAGGTCGCGCTGGTCGCCGATCCGGACCGCGTCGTCGCCGAGTCCTCGGAGATCGACAACGAGAGGACATCTCCGCTCCCGGCCGTCCTCTCGTGATTCCGATACCCTTTTCACGCCCGCCGGGCCTCGGCCGCCCATGGCCCCCGAAGGCGCGAGCCTCGTCGCCCTCCTGCGACGTCGATCGCGCCTCATCGCGTTCGGCGTCGTCGCGATGATCGGCACCGCGGTCTTCGCGGCCCTCGCGGACGACGGCCACGAGCCGCGCCACACGGTCGCGGTGGACCGCGCGGTGCGGCTCCTCTTCCCGGACGCCAGGCTTTCCGAGAAGGTCGAGGTGTCCGAGGTCGTCGTCGCCCCCGAGGGCGACGTCGTCTACACGCTCGTGCGGTTCCGCGGCGCCGAGCGCGCGCTCGCCGCGTGGAATCCCGAGGACGGATCGCTTGCGTGGGTCCGTCCGCTCAACACATCGAGCGCGACCCTCGCCGCGGGGCGAGGCTGGGTCGCGGCGACGACCGCCTTCCCCCTCGCGACGCTCATGGCCTTCGACGCGCGCGACGGCGCCCTCCGTTTCCAGGAGCTCGTCCCCGGCAACCCGCTCGCGCTCGCGGCCGACGGCGCGACGCTCGCCCTCGCCTATCAGGCGGCCGGCAATCCCGTTCTCGTGTTGCGCGATTTCGCGGACCCGGTCACGGTGGCCTTCCCGGGCTTCGTCCGGGCCCTCGACGTCGCGAACGGGACCGTCGCGGGCGGCACGCAGGGGGGCCAGGTGCTCGCGTGGCGCGAGGGCCGCGTCCTGCTGAACACGAGCGGAGGGGCGTCGGTCCGCAGCATCCGGCTCGACGCGACGGGATCGATCCTCGTCGTCGGGGGCTTCTCGCCCGATCCCGTCGACCTCTCGGGGGCCGTCTCGCTCTTCGCGCTGCCCGAGAACGGCCCCGGTCGCCTCGTGTGGTCGCGCATCACGGGAAGCGGCGTCTCGTTCGTGGACGTGAGCGCGGACGGTCGCCGCATCCTCGCCATGCAGGAGCGGCCGGGACGATTCATCCTCGATTTCTTCGACGCCTCGCGCGACGTCCTCTGGACTTTCGATGCGGAGGGCGCGGTCGCGCACAACGACGACGGCTCGAACGCGGGCGCCGCGCTCTCGCGCGACGGACGCCACGTCGTCGTGGCGCCGCTTGCCGGAGACATCGTGTTCCTCGACCTCGATCGCCGCGAGGCCCGATGGACGTACGGGGTCGTCGGAGCCACGAGCGCCTCGTTCGGCGGCCCCGCGGGCAACATCCTCGCAACCGACGCCCGTACGACGGCGCAGCGCGGCTACGATCGCCTGCTCCTGTTCGACCCCGACGAGGAACCGCTCATCCGCGACCCCGACCGCCTCGTGCCGATGCTCGTCACCCTCGAAGCCCTCGCCGTCGCCACCATCCTTGCGTGGGACGCGGCCGGCGCCGGGCGCCCCGCGCGACGCGACTGATCGATGAAGGCGCGAAATCCCTTTTGACGCGCCTGCGCGGAGGCTTCTCCATGACGCCTCGCGGACCCATCCAGGGCGTTCGTGATTTCCCGGGCGAGGAGGACGTGGGGAGCGCGGAGCGCGTGCTCGACCGTCCCGCTCGCCGCCTCGGTCTCTGGGTCGTCGACCCCGACGGCAACCGGGTGGGCGAGATCACGGACGCCGCGACAGCCTTCGAGAACCAGCCCCGCGTCGTGATCGGGCTCGACGAGGGCGTGCGCCGCGAGCTGGGTCTCGTGACGCGGGCCGTCGACGTCGAATCGCGCCGCCTCGCCCGCATCGATCAGGACACGGTGCGGCTCGAGGCGCCTCTTGCCGAAGTGCTGAAGCAGGAAGGCTTCGACCTGGGATGACCATGCGGAGCGGAATCCCGCCCGGCCCCATCGAAGGGAAACCCGTCGTCGACCCGCGCGGCCGCCGCGTGGGCGTCGTCGAATCGCTCGACGTGGAGGGTCTCGCCATCGCGGCGCTCGAGGTGCGTCTCAAGAACGGGACGCGCGCGCACGTCCCGCGGACGTTCATCGGCGACGCGTCGGGACGCGAGATCATTCTCGCCCGCGAGCTCAAGGACATCCCCGGTAGCCGTCAGCCTTATCGACCATGAATGCCGCCGCGCGCCCATGACGCCGCAATCCTCGCGCCCAGGGACTCGCTCATCGACCGGTCGGCTCGCGAACAAGGTCGCCATCGTGACCGGCGGAGCGACGGGCATCGGCGAGGCCATCGTGAAGCGGTTCGCCGAGGAGGGCGCGAGCGTGCTCGTGGCCGGCCTCGAGAGCGATCCCGTCGACGCGGTCGTCCAGGAGGTCAGGGGCGCAGGCGGCGAGGCGCTGGCCTACAAGGGCGACCTGTCCCGCGAGGAAGATGCGCGCCGATGCGTCGAGACCGCCGTGAGCGAGCTCGGCGGCGTCGAGGTCCTCGTCAACAACGCAGGCGTATTCCTGGAGATGAATCCCGTCGAGGAGTATTCGATCGAATCGTTCGATCGCACCCTCGCGAACAACGTGCGCGCGACGTTCCTCGTCACCAAGTTCGCGATGCCGCATCTCAAGCGCTCGCGGGGCTGCATCGTGTCGGCGGGCTCGGAGAGCGGCAAGGTCGGCCTGCCGCAGAACGCGATCTACGGCGGAACGAAGGCCTGGATCCACGCCTTCACGCAGGCCCTCGCCGTCGAGGGCGCGAAGTCCGGCGTGCGGGCGAACTGCGTCTGCCCCGGGGCGATCGACACGGCGTGGACGCACGCGGAGACGGGTCCGATGGACGAGGAGGCCGAGAGGATGATCCTCGAGGCGACGCCGCTCGGACGCCGCGGCACCCCGGAGGAGATGGCGAACGTGTATCTCTTCCTCGCAAGCGACGAGGCGTCGTACGTGACCGGCGCGCTCTGGAGCGCCGACGGCGGGATCACGATCGCGAAGGGTTCCGTGGGAAGCGAGGTCCCGAAATCGCTCAAGCGGGAGCCCGAGGGCCACCTCGACCTGGAGCACCAGCGCGAGGGCCTCCGCGGGAAGCCCGTCCGACGCTGAGCGCTCAAAGCGGGCCGCGCGGAAGCGCGCTCCAGCCCTCGTGCTCCGCTTCGGCGCTCTTGATGTCGAGGATCGGCGTGCCGTCGAGCGCGTCGAGGCCGCGGACGACGAGCGTCGCGCCCTCGATCGAGGCGACCTCGACCTCCGTGAGGCAGACGGGGTTCGGGCGGTGCGGCGTCCGCATCGAGAACACGCCGTCGGTGCCGGGCCGCGCGAGCGTCGCGCGATCGGCTTCGTGCGCCCACCAGACGACGAGGAGCCGCCGCCCCGCCGCGACGCCTTCGAGGCCGGGCGCGTAGGCGTCGTCGATGTGGAGGGTCGAGGTCTCCTTCGCGAGCGCGCCTTGCCGCGGCGCGTCGAGCGGCGTCCGGTACGGGGAGCGCACGACGCCGATCGGGCGCAGGCGGATCTCGTCCATGCGCCACGCGGAGGCTGCGCTCACACATGAGGGTTCGGAAGAAGAGGCCGCGGGAACGCAGCAAAGTCACTATACGAGACAAGCCCGAGGAGGTCATATATGAACTCGACGGGGTCGAACGGGGGGATGGGGCGCTGGCACGTCCGGCCGGTCGCGTTCGGGCGCGGGCCCTCACCCCAGGAGTCTCCCGCGCAGGCGAGGCGGTCGGGCGTGGGGTCGGCCGGCACGAGTACGCCGCGGCAATGATGGCCGAACCGCGTCGCGTTCGCGCGGTACACCTGCCCTTCGCCGAGGCAGACGGCCCCGTCGTGCTGCGCCTGCGCGCCGAGGCAGCGGTGATCGTAGGCGGTCACGTTCCCCGCGCGCCAGTAGGCGCCCGCGGCGGCCCCTCGACACGGCGCCGACGTCGACCAGCACGTGTACGACGCGCCGGGCTCGGGCGGGACGCCGCAGGGGTTTTCGCCCACGGCCCCCGCGGGAAATCCGAACGTTCCGAGGACGAGCAGGACGAGGACCGCGAAGGGCTGCAAGGCGTCCCGCCGGCGTCCGCCGCCTGGAAGAATCTGGCGCCAACGACGCGCGCCGGGCGAGCGGGCCTCGCGAAGCAAGCCTCATGCAGGAGGCCGGCGGAAAGCGGCCGATGGCTCGACACACATGGCCCGCCAAGGTCGCGCGCGCGATTCCGCTCGTCGCCTGGCTTGCCGACCGGTTCGCCGCCGTGGCGCGTTGGCGCTCGGGTCCGCTGCCGGTCGGACTTCTCCTGCTCCTGCCGGTGGCCGTCCTCATCGACGTGCTCGACATCTTCGACGAGACGCTGCCCGTCGTCGGCACCGTGGGCACGTTCCTCCTGGAGACGGCGTTCGTGCTCGGCCTCACGGGGCGCCCGACCTGGGCCCTCGGCCTCGCGGGCGTCGACATCATTCCGGGCCTCGACGCGTTCCTGCCCATCGCCACCCTGACCGTGCTCCGCGAGCTCGCGCGCGCCGGCTGGCGCGATGCGCCCGGGGGGCCCGTGGTGGATGGCGTCGTCGTCGATCGCTCGTGAAGCGGAGGAAAGGGTCACCGCCGCGGGCCCCAGCCGATCCGCGGCCTGTCAGCGCGGGGCGCCGCGCGCGGGCGCCTCGCCGGCAGACCCAGCGGGCCTCTTGAGCGCGATGCGACGAACGTCGAAGCGACGCGACCATCGCGATTCGGACGCGTCAGGCCCCGAGACGGGACCGCGAGAAGAGAGGGAGAGGGCGGGCTCCCCGAACGGGAGCCCGCGGGTGGAGGCGATCAGCTCGATCGGGCGGCGAGGCGCGCGACGTAGGCTTCGAGACGCTCGTGGAAGCGGACGAGCTTCTTGAGCTTCTCCGACAGCTTGTCGATGAGCGTCTCGAGCTTCGCGATCTGGGACTCGAACTTGGACTCGTTCCATCCCTTGTGCAGGCCGAAGCGCTTCGAGTGGTTGCCGTCCTCGCGCTTCGCGTCGCGGATCTCGCGGAGCTTCTCAAGGCGCTCCTCGCGCGCCTTCGAGGCGTTCGCGCGGCGGTCGTCGGATTCGTCGGACGCGTTCGCGCGCGCTTTCGCGCGGTCGCCCATGGACTTGTTCCAGGCGGCTTCGCGCTTGTCGGAGGCGTGCTCGTCGTCGACCTCGGTGCCGTTGCCGGCGTTCGCGAGGCGCTCCTGCGCGTGGTCATCCGCGTGCTCGCGGGCCTTCGGCGAGGGGCCGCCCGCGAGCGCGACGGGCGCGGCGATCAGGGCGACGGCGATCAGGGCGGCCACGAGGGCGTGCTTCAGCTTCATGGTGGGAGTCACCGAGCACCCGTTCGCGCCGGGGGGATTTCAACCGGATGCGACGGACGTCGAAGCTTCCACGTCTGTCCGACGCTCCGCCGCGCCCGGCGCGAGCCTGTGAACCGAAACCTATAAGAGTAAGAATCATCGCCGTGTCTCGTATAGTGCCTTTGCTGCGCCTTGTGCGGCCTTCTTCCCGACGAATCCGCGAGCGCAAGCCCTCGGACGGGCCGCGGAGCGGAAACTTAATATAGAGGGATTCGGCGCTTGTCTCGTATAGTGCCTTTGCTGCGCTCGTGCAGCCTTTTCCGGAACCCGATCCCCGAGCGCGCGCTCCGCGTCGCCGGGGCCTCGTGGCGCGCTATTGACCCTGGAGCTGCGCGGTGAAGCGCGAGACTTCCTCGGGCGCGAGCTTGCGGTAGCCGTCCTTCTTCGAGATGACGACCATGTCGGGGGCCGCGGCGCCCGTCTGCGGGGCCGCTTCCGCGGCCTTCGCGAGCGCCTTGAGGCCGAGGATCGCGGCCTTCTCCATCGCGAGGCCCGGGCGGTACTCGGCTTCGAGGAATTCGAGGGCGGTCGCGCGGCCGATGCCGATCGCGGTCGCCTTGTACGCGACGACGGCCCCCGAGGGGTCCGTTTCGTAGAGGTGCGCGCCGCGCGAGTCGATGCCCGCGACGAGGAAGGCCGCGCCGAAGGGGCGCACGCCGCCGTTCTGCGTGTACGCCTGGAGGATGTCGCTCAGGTTCTTGACGAGGACCTCGATCTCGAGGGATTCGTCGTAGATGTAGCGGTTGTTCTGCGCGTCCCCGCGGGCGCGCGCCACGAGCACGCGCGCGTCGCCGACGAGGCCGGAGGACGCGACGCCGATGTGGCTGTCGATCTTGTACAGCTTCTCGACGGCCGCGGCCTCGATGAGCTTGCCCGAGACGCGCTTGTCGACCATGAGGACGATGCCGTCCGCGAACGTCACGCCCACGGCGGTCGTGCCGCGCTTGACGGCCTCGCGCGCGTATTCCACCTGGTAGATGCGGCCGTCGGGCGAGAACATCGTCGCCGCGGAGTCGTAGAGTTGCGCGGGCTGCATACGGAAGGTCTCCTGGTGGAGGGTGGAGCGACTAAGGGGGCGTCCGGCATAAAGCTACCCGTTAGCGAAACGCGGGGCCGTGGACGCATCGCCTGGGGCGGCGGGCCTAACGCGCGATGCCCCCGGGGTTCGGCCAGCAGCGCTCCCAGGCCTCGACGAACGCCTTCGATTCGGGCATCGTGTGGAGCATCGCGAATCTCGCCACCTGCCGCCCGACCTCCTTCACGCGCGCCTCGAGCCGAGGGTCCGTCAGGTTCCCGTCCGGGCCGAAGGCGCGCCCCGCCTGCGGGACGCCCGCCTCCTCCGGAACCACCCAGGCGTGGAGCGACCGGCCGACGTGCCGCAGGGAGTCGAGCGCGTGCGTCGCCGCGAGGCGGCCGCCCGCGACGCCCACGAGGCCGAGCATCTTGCCTTCGAACTCCTCGAAGCCGCAGAGGTCGAGCGCGTTCTTCAGGACCCCGCTCACGTCGCCGTGGTACTCGGGCGTTCCGAGGATGATCCCCTTCGCGGCGCGCAGGTCCGCGCGCAGCCGGTGCACGCCCTCGGGGTACGTGGACTCGTCGTCGCGCGCGTCGCACAAGGGCAGGTCGTAGCCCGCGAGGTCGAGGAGCGCGACCTCCGCGCCGAGCTCGCGCGCGCCGTCAAGGGCGAGGGCGACGACCTTGCGCGTGCTGCTGTCGGAGCGGAGGCTTCCGGGAAGGCCGACGACGCGGAGCGGCGGGGCGGGGGTCATGCTCCGCGACCGGCTTCGAAGCCTAAACGGATTGCGTTGGGATCAGGACTGTCCGGCAGGGAAGCGGTCAGACCTCGAAGGCGTTTGCGCAGTACATCAGGTACGTGGTGCTTCCGCAGCGGTAGTTCGCAAGGGTCCAGGTCGGAGGCCAAGCACCGTGGTCGATCGGGACGTGCACGAGCGTGACGACCGAGGTTCTGAGCGCCCCCACCCCCGCGTACGACGCGAAGAGGTCGCCCGCCTCGTTGCCGAAGGCGCCGATCGCGGTGCGTCCCGGAGCGAGCTCGGGGCCGACCTCGTAGTGCTGATAACCGTTCGGGAACTCCGCCTGACGAAGGACGACCTGGGTCCGGAGCGCAATCCCATCGACCGTTTCGTCCATCTCGACGTGCGTCCAACCCCGGGACGGGACGTTGAAGGCGAGATCGAGTCGGGACAAGCCCATGCCGACCCCGACGTCCTCCGTCCGGGCGTGGGCGCTCGCGAACGCGAGCCCGTGGCCCCGGACGACCGTCACCGGGCCGAGCGCCTTCTCGGGAATGATCCGGAGGGACAGCGTCCAGGGGGCCGAGGCTCCGGCGGCGAAGGCCCATCCGACGTGATAGGAATCAGCGGTGTTGGATCGGGTCCACCACGTTGCCGCGATCGAATCCTTCTCGTGGGGTGCGACCGTCGCCACGACCGTGTTCGCGGCGAGCCCGAGGACGCTTGCGTGGTCCTCCTCGATCAGGCGGGAGACGAGGGCGGGGCGCGCGAGGAACGCCTTCGCCGGCTCCGCGCCGCCGTTGTCGATCGAGAGGTCGAAGACGGACGTGTAGGTGAACGATTGCGTCGGCTCGGCGAGAAACCCGTGGAGGACGACCCACTCGCCGGCCTCGCCCGAGAAGTGCATGACGATTTCAGGGGGCGAAGCGCCGTGCGTCGGAGCGGGGATGAAGGAAAGGATGAGCAGCGCCACGAGCGCGATGCGTCGAAGGCCCATGGCGCTACAGGCCGCATCGATCTATTTAGATGCGATGCGGCCATGGCGCCGCTCGTCCCGTGTCGGCGGGGTTCGCCGTCGAGAGGACCGTTGCACTCGCCTCACTTGAACTCGTCGAGAATCGGCTTGTAGTCGTAGCCCTTCTCGATGTCGAGCTTCGTGAGCGGCGGGCCCTGGAGGCCGAGCGCCTGCGCTTCGAGCGTGGGGCGCTTCTCCTGGTAGAAGATGCCCGTGTAGATCTTGTCCGAGAGCGCGAGGCGCATCGCGGCCTGCTTGTCCGAGGGATCGTGCTTGATCTCCTCGCCGTCCATCGAGACGAGCACGTCGCGGTACCACGCGTACGTGTTCTTCTTGTTGAACGTCACGCACGGCGAGAAGACGTTCACGAGGGAGAAGCCCTCGTGCTCGATCGCGGCCTGGATCATGTCTTTGAGGCCCTTCATGTCGCCCGAGAAGCCCTGCGCGAGGAACGAGCCGCCCGCGCTGAGGAAGAGCGCGAGCGGGTTGAGCGGCGCCTCCGCGTTGCCGTGGGGCGTCGTGCCGGTGACGAACCCGAGGTCCGAGGTCGGGGAGACCTGGCCCTTCGTGAGGCCGTAGATGTGGTTGTCCATCACGATGTACGTGACGTTGACGTTGCGGCGCACCGCGTGCACGAAGTGGCCCGCGCCGATGCCGTAGCCGTCGCCGTCGCCGCCGACCGCGACAACCGTGAGGTCCTTGTTCGCGAGCTTCGCGGCGACCGCGGGCGGGAGCGCGCGGCCGTGGAGCGAGTGGTAGCCGTAGGCCTTCACGTAGCCCGAGATCTTGCCCGAGCAGCCGATGCCGGCGACGAGGAGGATCTCCTCGTTCTTGAGGCCGAGATCGGCGAACGCGCGCTGGATCGCCGCGAGCACGCCGAAGTCGCCGCAGCCCGGGCACCACCAGGAGGGTTCGTTCGTCGCGTAGTCCTTGAAGGTCTTCGCCGCGGGGGCCGCCATCTCAGATCACCTCGTTGAGCTTGTCCACGATCTCGACGGGCCGGAAGGGCGTCCCGTCCCACTTGTTCACGCGCCGGATCTTGTCGTGCCCGCCGATCTCCTGCTGGATGAGGGTCGCGAGCTGGCCCGAGAAGTTCGCCTCGACCACGAACGCCGTATCGACCGAGGCGAGGAAGTCCGCGACGACCTTCTTCGGGAACGGCCAGAGCTGCGTGAGCACGAGCGTCTTCGTCTTCACGCCGTCCTTCCCGAGGCGGCCGAGCGCCTCCTCGACGGGGCCGCGCGTGGAGCCCCACGTGATGACGCCGATCCTCGCGGATGCGTCGCCGAGCGCGTGGTGCCCGTTCTTCTGGTTCTTCATGTACGTCTCGAGCTTGCGGGCGCGCTTGAGCATCATCTTCGTGCGGTTCGCCCGGTTCTCCGTGACGAAGCCGCCTTCCTGGTGCTCCGAGCCCGTGCTGTTGAAGAGCGCGTTCGGGGTGCCGGGAATCGCGCGCGGCGAGACGCCGTCGTCGGTGAACTGGTAGCGGTGGTACGCGCCCTCCGCGAGGTTCGCCACGTCCTCGGGCTTCACGAGCTTGCCGCGGTTGATCTTCACCGCGCCGAGCGGGATCGCGTCGAGCGCCTGCTGCGCGATGCTCAGGTCCTGGTCGAGGAGGAAGAAGACCGGACACTGGTACTGCTCCGCCGCGTTGAAGGCCTCCTGGATGAGCGTGAACGCCTCCTCCGTCGTGGAGGGCGAGACGACGATGCGCGGGAACTCGTCGTGGCCGCCGTGGATCGCGAAGAGGAGATCCGACTGCGAGTGCTTCGTCGGGAGACCCGTCGAGGGTCCGGGACGCATGACGTCGACGATGACGACGGGGATCTCGGCGGAGCCCGCGAGTCCGACGGCCTCGGTCATGAGCGAGAGGCCGGGGCCCGAGGTCGAGGTCATGGCCCGCACGCCGGTGTAGCCCGCGCCGATGCACGCGTGGATCGCGGCGATCTCGTCCTCCGCCTGGAGCACGAAGCCTCCGTATTCGTCGACGTGGTCGATGATCCACTCCATGACGTCCGTCGCGGGCGTGATCGGGTAGGCGGCCATGAAGCGGCAGCCGCCGACGAGCGCGCCGAAGGCGGTCGCGCTCGAGCCGTTGATGACGAGCCGGCGGCCCGTCGCGGGAAGCGGACGGCGCTCGAGGATCCACGAGTGCTCGCGCGGGAAGTTCGCCGCGACGTGCTCGGCGCCGGCTTTGATGACGGCCTTGTTCATGTCGACGATCTTCTGGCCCTTCTTGCCGAAGCGCTCCTCGACGAAGTCGTAGAAGACCTGCACGTCCATCTTCAGGATCTGCGCGGACGCGCCGAGGGCGACCATGTTCTTCATGATCTTGTTGCCCGCGGATTCGGCGGTCTTCGTGAGGGGGACCCCGAGGGTGTGGATCGTCTTGCCGAAGGACTCGGGCAGGGCCGGCGTGAACGCGTCGGAGTCGTAGATCAGGATGCCGCCGTCCGTCATGTCGGCGAGGCTCGCGTCGACGACCTCCTGGCCGAGCGCAACGACGATGTCGATGGTGTCCGGCCGCGCCGAGATGGGACGTTCGGAGACGCGCACGTCCGTGTACGTGAGGCCGCCGCGGATGCGGCTCGAGAAGTTGCGGAACGTGTAGAGGTGCAGACCGAGCCGGGCGCACGCCTTCGAGAAGATGTCGCCCGTCGAGTCGATGCCTTCGCCCTGCTGGCCGCCGATCCGCCAGCTCACGGCGTTCACGATGGGCATGGTGGGGTCTCCGGGGCTTGTCCTAGCTCCGGGCCTTGCATAATGATTCCTGAAGCGAGAGTCCATTCGAACCGGTCGCAAGTATATACGAGTAGCCACCCAACCGCTACTCTACGATGGGCGAGGCCTGAAGCCCCCGCCGCCGGTTGGCGGAGCGTGCCTCGCGCGCACGTCGTCATCCCGATGCGCAACGCCGCGCGCACGATCGGCGCCGTGCTCGACGCCGTCCTCCCGCAGGCGCCCGTCGTCTGGTGCGTCGACGACGCAAGCGCCGACGCGAGCGCGGACATCGCGCGCGCGAAGGGCGCCCGCGTCGTCGTGTCCGGTCGCGCGAGCGCCGCCCACACGCGCAACACCGGCTGGGAGGCCGCGCGCGATGCGGGCGCGGAGCACGTCCTCTTCCTCGACTCCGACGCGATTCCCGTTTCCGGCTGGGCCGCCGCCCTCGCGGGGCGCCTCGCAAAAGGCGATGCCGACATCGCGGGCGGCCACGTCGCCTCGCGTCCCTCCACGCGCTTCGAGCGCGCCTACGATCGCATGTACGAGGCCATCGACGCGCGCTCCTTCCGGGACGGGTCGGCGCTCCTTTCCGGCGCGACGCTCGGCGTGCGCGCTTCGCTCTACGACACCGCGCGATTCGACCCGACGTTGCCGGGCGCCCTCTGCGAGGACGTCGACTTCCTCGCGCGGGCCATGAAGGCGGGGGCGCGCGCCGTCTACGTTCCCGAGGCCGTCGTCCACCACCACCATCCGCCGAACCTCCGCGCTTTCGTGCGGCAGGAGACGCGACGCGGGCGCGGACGCGCGATCATCGTCGCGCGGCACCCCGAGCGCGCGGGCGACGCCTCCGTCCGGTCGTGGCCCGGTTGGGTGTGGGACGTGACGGTCAAGGCGCCCTGGCACCTCGAGCACGCGCGGCGCGCGGCCGGATTCGACCCCGCGGTGATGGGGCTCCACTGGCTACGCATGGCCGCCGGCCACTGGGGCTACCTGCGCGAGGCGGCGAGGCTCAACCGATCTCGATCGTGAAGGCGCCTTCCTGCGAGAAGGTCCGCGGATCGCCGCGGTGGTGGCTCCCCCAGCTCGATTCCTCCTGCGAGGCGACGAGCGAGTAGCGCCCCTCGATCCGGCCCGGGGCCTTTGCGTGGATCGGAACGAAGAGGAACACGATCTCGCGGTCGTCGAGCACGGGCCGGTCGCGCACCTCGAGGGCCGTCCGTCCCAGCTTCGTGGACCCCCGCTCCACCGTGAGGACGACCTCGGCCGTCTCCTTGAGGAGACTCCCCTCGCGCCAGTCGACGGACACGCCGACCTCGACGTCGTCGCCCACCGCGGCCTTCGCGGTGGACTCCACGGGCTCGAAGGTGAACGCTCCGCCCGAGATCCAGAGCGTCCCCAGCCGCAGGACGCGGCGCTCGCGATGCATGCCAATATCAACGATCCCCGGCGGAAAAAGGTTGTGAGCCATTTGCCTGACGGACGCGTCGGTCGCCTTATGGCAGGGCGCCGCCATGGCGCCGCGTGCACGTCGCGCAGGTGTGCGTCCGCTTCGGCGGCCCCGGCGGGGCCGAGGCCCACGTCAAGGCCCTCGCCGCCGGCCTCGCGCGGCGCGGTCACCGCGTCACCGTCGTCACGACCGATCTTTGGACGGAGATTCCCTGGGTCCGCCGGGACCCGTCGGACTTCCCGCCCCCTCCCGAGGGCGTCGAGGTCGTGCGCGTGCCCGCGCTCGAAGGCCTCCCGCCCCTCTCGCGGGCGCCGGCCTTCCCGGGCATGTTCCGCGCCCTCGGGGCGCTCGAGGACGTCGACGTCATCCACGCCCACAGCCACCGCTACTTCCAGCTCTGGCCCGCCGCGTGGGTCTCGCACCGGCGAGGCATTCCGCTTGCGGTCACGCCCCATTACCATCCGGCCGAAGACCATCTTCCGGCCTGGAAGCGCGGCCTCGCGCGCGTCGTGGACCACGCGATGGCCGCGACCGTCTATGCGCGCGCTTCGCGCATCCTCACCGTCACCGACCGCGAGAAGGATCTTCTGTCGTTCCTCCCGCGCGGAAAGATGGTCACGGTCCCGAACGGCCTCGACGTCGCGCGGTGGCGCGCCCCCGCGCCCGCGACGCCGTTCGCGACGCCCTACATCCTCTACGCCGGCCGCCTCGCCTCCAACAAGGGCCTCGCGACCCTCATCGACGCCTTCGCGGCGCTCGCGCCCGCGCGACCCGGCCTGAGGCTCGTGCTCGTGGGCGAGGACTGGGGGGAACGCGGCCGCCTCGAAAAGCGGGCGGCCGACCTCGGTCTCGCCGATCGCGTGCTGTTCGCCGGGCATCTCGACGAGGCGGGCTACCGGTCCGCGATGGCGGGGGCCGCCGTCTTCGCGCTTCCGAGCGCGTGGGAGGCGTTCGGCATCGTCCTCCTCGAAGCCGGCATGGCGGGTCTCCCCGTGGTCGCGACGGCCGTGGGGGGCGTGCCCGATGTCGTCGAGGAGGGCGTCACGGGCCATCTCGTGCCGTACGGCGACGCGGCGACGCTCGCGGACCGGCTCGGCGCGCTCGTGGACGATCCCGTCCGCGCGGCCGCGATGGGTCGGGCGGGCGCGAAGCGCGCCGAAGGCTTCGACTGGGGCGCCATCGTCGAGCGGCTCGAAGGCGTCTACCTCGCCATGCTGCGCGAATCCTAGACGCTCGCGGTGACGCCGGGGGCCTCCCGGTCGCCCGGGCGGGGCCTCGTCTTCGGCAGCGTGAACACGAACGTGGCGCCGTCGCCGGCCTCGCTTGCCAACCAGACGCGGCCTCCGTGCTGCTCGACGATCCGCTTCACGATGGCGAGGCCCGCGCCCGAGCCCGCCTCGTCCGTGCGTGGACCCCGCTGGAAGAGCCCGAAGATGCGCTCGCGGTATTCCTCGGGTATGCCCGGACCGTTGTCGGTGACCGAGAACCGCCAGCGCTCGCCTTCGTCCTCGACGGCGAGCTCGACGACGGGGCGCTCGGCGAGACCGTATTTGAGCGCGTTCTCGACGAGGTTCGCGAAGACCTGATCGATGCGATGCGGCTGCGCGCGCACGGTCGGGAAGCCGCCTTCGGGCCAGTCGATCTCGGCGGATTTCTCCCGGATCTTGACCTCGAAGGCCGCGAGGACGCCATCGACGACGCCGTTCAGGTCGACGTCCTCGAACGCGTCATCCTGCTGCACGATGCGGCTGAAGGCGTGGAGCGCCTTCACGCGCTCCTTCAATCGCTCGGCGCCCTCGTGGATGCGACGGGCCATGTCCCGCGCCTCATCCTTTTCGAGGTGGTCGATGTCCTCGTGGAGGAAACGCGCGATCGTTCCCACGCTCCTCAGCGGCTCCCGCATGTCGTGCGTCGTCCACAGCGTAAACTCCTCGAGCTCGCGGTTCGCGTTCTCGAGGCGGCGGATGCTCTCGGCCTGCCGGGCCATCGCCTCCCGACGCTCCGCCTCGAGATCCTTGAGATACGTGATGTCGCGGGCGACGAGCACGCGCTGGCGCGCGCCGCGCTGACCTTCGCTCGTGCGGCCGTCCACGAGGAGCGTCAGGACGCCGCCGTCCTCTCGGAGGAATCGGACTTCGACGTCCCGGGCCACGTCGTGCGCGTCGAGCCGGGCGAGCACGGCCGCAAACGACTCCCGGTCCTCGTCCAGGACGAGCGTCGCGGCGTCGAGGCCCACGAGCGCCTCGGGGCTCGATCCGAGAACCTCCGCCGCGGCGGGATTCGCGTCGACGATGACGGCGCGCTCGTCGAGGACGAGGATGAGGACGTTCGTCGTGTCGAAGAGATCGCGGTAACGCCGCTCGCTTTCCGCGAGATCCCGGGAGGCCCGGCGCGCCGCCTCGATGGCCTGGGCGTTCAGGACGGCCGAGGTCGCGCCCGCGGCGACCGTGCGCAGCAGGTGGCGCTCCCGCGGACCGAACGACTCCCGGCCCGCGCGGGCGAAGATGGTGATCTCGCCGACGCGCCGCGCGTCGGCCGTGACGAGCGTTTCGGTGATGCCTTCGGTCGACGCCTCCGCGAAACGCCTCGACCACAGGCGCCGACCGCGCTCCGTCTCGAGCGACAGCCGGACTTCGCCGCAGCTCAGGAGCTCGAGCGAGGCCTCCATGACCCGTTGGGCCACCCCGTCGACATCGCTTTCGCCCGCGACCTCCGCCGTGGCCTTCGCGAGGCGCTCGTGGGTGCGGATCTCCTCGTTCTTGCGCTGGCTCAGTCGCCCGAAGCGCATGAGATAGAGGAGCGTGGGCACCACCGCGACCGCCGCGAGGGGCGACAGACGGAAGAGCGCGTAGACGAGAAGGCCCAGGCTCGTCGCGAGCGCGGCGCCGAGAAACGTCCATCCCGCGAAGCGCTCGCGGAAAACGTCGAGCGCGCTCGCCCCGGCGCTGGCCCCCACGTGCGCGCTCGCAAGCATGCTCGCCGCGACGAAATAGACGGGAGGCGCCGCGAGGCCCGCCCACGGGGCATCGAGGCCCGCGACGCGCAGGGCGCCGACGACGAGGATGGCAAGCGTCGAGGCGAGGACCATCGAAGCGGCGTCCGCGACGTTTCCCGCCGAGGGGCCCCGCAGCGCGATGCGGTCCACGACCGCCGCGGCGGCGACGCCGAGGACGACATGGGGCGCGGGAAGGAGGAGGACGCCGACGAAGAGCGCCGTCTCCTCGAGACCGAGCTTCAACGTCCGGCCGCCCAAGTCGAACACGAATCCCACCCGGGCGAGGAGAACGACGGCGGCCGCGAAGGCGACGGTGGCGCCCGCGTTCGGTTGGCTGATCTCGTGGAGGCCGGCCGGGACCGGGTCGGGGGCGTGGCCGAGGAGAACAAGGAGGCTCCCCGCCACGAGCGAAAGCGCGGCCGCAACGAGCGCGCCCGCCACGGCGAGGCCTGCGCGGGTGGGTCGTTTTCCGCCGTGAGCGGTCGTGATGGGCGCGGGCAGCGAACCTTCCTCCAGCGTGGGCGGGGGTCCGTTCCCGATCCTATATACTCGTGCCGACAGCGTGCCGGACCGACGCGACGACTTTTCCGCTCAACCGCCTCAGCGGCCCATGACTTCCCGGACGTGAGCGAGGCTGGGCGCCCGGCCGCCGACGCGGAGGGTGGCGTACAGGGCAAATCCGAGGCCCGCGAGGAAGGCTGCCGCGGTGGCCACGATGGCCCCGACGGGGCCCATGACGGGAATGAGCACGAGGTCGAGGGGCACGTTCACGACCACCATGACCAGCCCCAGCCGCAAGGCGAGGTCGGGCCGGTTCATCGCGGGGAACGAGACGGAGAAGGGAATCATCGCGACCGCGAGGACCGCGACGGGCGCGAGACCCGCAAGAAGCGGCGCCGCGCCCTCGAAGCCGGGGCCGAAGAGCGTCAGGACGATGAACTCCGGGAAGAGGAGCGCCACAAGCGCCCCCGGGATCGCGATCGCGAGGCCGTAGAAGAACCCGAGCGAGAACGTGCGGGCGAATTCGTCCTTGCGGCCGTGACCGAAGGCCTCGGAAAGCGCGGGGTAGAGCATGATGGTGACGACGCCCGCCACCATCGGCAGGTAGGCCATGACGCTGTAGGCCGCCCGGTAGAGGCCGGTCGTCGCGTGGTTACCGAGAAGGATGTCGATGAGGAGGATGTCGATCCAGAAAACCGTCTTCTCGAGCAGGCTCACAGTCTGGGTGCGCAGGCCGAACGAGAGATACGCGCGCGCTTCGCGCCAATCGGCCTCGCGCGGGTCGAACGGCGGCGCGACGAGGAAGGCCGCCGCCGAGCCCACGACGCTTGCGGTGACGGTGGCCGCGACGAAAAGCGCGACTGGACTGTAGGGGAGCGCTGGGACGACGAGGATGAGCACGTAGAGCGCGAGCGTGACGAGACGCTCGACCGTGCCGGGAACGTTGCGTCGCAGGTTGTCGCGACGGGCCTCGCGCGCGGCGATGGCGACCGAGCCGAACGCGGCGACGGTCGGGATGAGCGCGAAGCCCGCGGGCACGATGATCGGGATGTCGAGCAGGCTCGCGATGAGGGGCGACAACGCCAGCACGACGACGGTGGTCACGAGTCCGAGGCCGAGCTTCGCCGCGAAGGCCGTCGCGACCTTGCGACGTTCGGGCGCGATGCTGTATTCCCGGATGAACGCGGCCGTGGGCAGGTTGTCGAACGCGCTGAGGAACTCGAGGAGCATGAAGCCGAGCGCGACGACGCCGAGCCCCGCGGGGCCGAGGAACCGGGCCGCGACCACGGCCGCCGCCACGCCCAGGACAGCGTGGAGCGCGGTGAACGCAAGGTTCACGCCCGATCCGCGCGCGAGATCCTCCTTGAGGAGGTTCCGGAGCGCGCGGGGCGCGAACGCGGTCACGCCGCCCTCATGGGGGAGGCGCGCCTAAAGCCATCGGAAGCCGCTACTGGATGCTCAACGTGTACGCGCTCCCCGCGCCGAAGCGGTAGATGATGCGCGCCGCCGTGGCGCCCGCGGGGACAGTCCCTCGTTCCGTCGAGCTCGCCGTGGCGTCGCATCGCATGAGTCCGGGGGCGCCGTACCAGCAAACGTCGAAGTTGCTGGGGCTGAGGCTCGTCTGGGGGAGGGACTCGCCGTAGAGCGCGAACGCCCGGCCGCCGCATCCCGGAGGAACGTCCACGGTGACCGCCGTCGCGCGGTCCACGTCGATGCCGTTGAGGGATCCGGGGATGCGGCCGGTCGCGTAATGGCAGCCCTGGATGTAGCGGTTCGTCGGGAGCGCGAGGTTCCAGTGCGAGGCGAGGACGGAGTTCGCCGGCGGGAAGGGATGGAAGTACGTGTCCCGGTTGCAGTCGAACGTGTAGCGCCCGCAGACGATCTTGTAGTTCGATTTCGGACCGCCATCGGCGTAGCACATCACGTCGAGGCCGTCGTTGCAATGCGCCGCGCCGCTCGAGGCCGCGGCCTTGGAGAGCACGGCGCCGAGATTGTGGCCGTTCTCGTGCATCATCGTGAACGGAGACCATTCCGACATGAACGCGTGCGTCACGCCGTAGGAGGGGCCGCGGTTGTTCGGATTGTCGGGGCTTGGGCGCGGTTCGTTGATGAAGTCGCCGGTGCCGCCGCAGCCGCATCGCGCGACGATGCCCGTGTCGTCGTTCCAGATCCAGTACTTCGCGTAGGGGTTGTCGTAGCCCTGGGCCTGGAGATCCGTCACGATGGTCTGGAAGGACGTCTCGGACGCCGGACGGGGCATCACGGCGTGGTGCACGACGAGCGAGCCGCCGTCGCAGAGCATGCGATACCGGAAATCGAGGCCGAATTCGGCGGAGTCGCGCGCGAGCAGCCCGTTGACGTAGCGCATCCACGTCCGGAGGATCGGGGCCATCTCGGCGTATCGGGGAAGCCGATCGGCCGCGTGGGCGTAGACCAAGACGCCGTGGGCCTCGAGCGGCGAGGAGACGCAGACAGGATCGCGAGGCGTCACGCCCGAAAAGATTCCCCATTCGCCGATGGGGGCCTCGCCCGGCGTCGACGGTTCGAAGCCGAGGTCCGGCGGGAGCGGATCCCCGCCGTGCGTGAACAACCGCCGGCCGTTTTCGAGGAGGATCTCGTATCCGCCTTCGACGGGACAGGCGGGTCCGATGCCGGGGATGTCGGTGAACCCTGGACAGGGGACGTCGGCCTTCTCGACGGTGGCCACCGCGGTCACGGGGGCGACGAGAACAAAGGTCAAGGCGAGCGCGAAGGCGAACGCGCGCTCGGCGTGGATTTGCATTGCGATCCAGCCTCCGACATGGTTGACGCGCGGAGGCGTCATCAAGATTGCGTCGATTTCCACCATGCTTATCCCGGACTTCGCGCGTGCCTCGTCCATGCGCGCCCTGTCCGTCCTCGTGGTCTTCGCGCTCCTCGCGCTTCCGACCGCGGCGGCCCGCTCCGACGTCGCCGCGTCCCTCGATCTCCACGACGGCGGCACCATGATCGCCGCCGGGGCGCTCGCGTTCGCCGGCCGCTTCGACGACGCCTTCGTCGTCGCCGAGGCCGACGGATCTCGGTTCGGTCCCTCGGCCGTGGTGGACGTCGTGACGGGCCGTCCGGAGGGCGGCCTGCCCTTCCCGGGAAGCGGCTCGCGCGAAACCCATCGCGACGTGACCGTCGTGATCGAATCGGGGGGGTTCGTCTCGACGACCGACCGACCCTATGCGCTCGACGCCGCGGCCGAGCACGCGCTCGTCGTCGCGGCCCCGCCGCTTGCGAGCGGCGGGAGCAGCCTCGTCATGGTTTCGGGAGCCCTGCGCGGCGGCTTCACGCCGGCGCGCGGCGAGGCGATCCAGCTCATCCCGTTCGACGCCCGCGTGACCCTGCTCGCGGAGGACGGGAACGCGGTCGCCGGATGGTCGAGCCGTCCCGTGAACGAGGGCCTGGGGCCTTCGATGGCCGGCGGCGACGAGGTCACCGCCTTCGTGATCGAGGGCCTCTCCGCCGCGCAGTGGACCGGCGCGATCGCCGTCGTCCCGATGGGGGGCCCGCTCGACGCGCGACAGGCGACCGTCGACCTCCGGCCCGCGCGGAGCGCCTCGGTCGCCGCGACGATGGATCGGCTCGCGACCGTCGCGGAAGCGCTCGGCCCGTCCTTCTTCGGCGACGACACGCAGCGTCAGGCGCTCGTGTCGGTCGCCCCCTTCATCAACGGCGCGTTCGTCGTCGTACCCGGAGCAGGCGCCGAGGACCGGCGCGTCACGGTGGACGGCGCGGAGCTGCCCCTCGGCCGCGCGCTGGTGCTCCGCGGCGACGGCATCACCGCGAGCTGGACGGGAACCGGACAAGGGACCGTGCGCGGCACCCCCGACCTCGTGTTCGCGAATTCCGCGTTCGTGACCGCGGACGTTCCGTCGGTATTCGACCTCGTGCCCGTCCTCGCGTTCGCCTTGTGGGTCGCGGCGGTCGCCGCGTACGTCGCGCGCATCCTGAAGAAGCCGCCACCGCCGCGCCTCGCGCTCGGACGGCGCGCGATCGCCTTCGCGGTCTACGTCGGCGGCCTCGTCGTGTCCTTCGTGCTCTGGGATGTGGCTTTCGCCGGCGCGACCGGCGCGAGCGCGCTCTCCTCGCTCGGCGAAACCGGCGTCGGGCCCGGATTCCTCCTGCTCCTCGGCCTTCAGTCCCTCACGTGGACGATCGCCTTCATCGCCTTCGGCCTACCCGTCGCCATCCTCGCCGCGACCGCGATGCGCTACGCGGGGCTCGGGAAGGAGTGGAACCGCATCACCCGCGTCGCGGGGTTCGCGGCGGCGCTCGCGCTCGGGTCTGGAATGATCCTCTGGATCCTCAACCGGACCGTCGTCGCGGCGCTGCTGAACCTGCTCTGATCAGCGCCAGAAGGAGTATCGGTCCACGAGCCGGGAGAGCTGCTGCCCCTCGGCGGTCGTGAGGGTCTTGTCGTCGACCTTCGACGCGATGTACTCGATCGCCGCGTCCGTGCTCTGCCGCGCGCCGCGCGTGAAGAGCATCTCGACGAAGGTGCGGCGGACCTCGCCCGCCATGCGGTTCTCGCGACCGAGGATCTCAAGCACGTCGTAGACGAAGTGCGCCTTCCGACCCTGGGAGAGCATCCGGCGACGGGTCGTCGAGCCGCGCGGGGCCTCGCTCCGGAATTCCGTCCGGGGAGGGCCTCGCGAAGGGCCGCCGCCCGCGGGCGACCCGGGCCCCGAGCGCTTCGAGAAGCACGCGCGGCAATAAACGGGCCGACCAGGCGTGGGCGTGAACGGGACGGTGGTGGAAACGCCGCACGAGGCGCACGTGACCTCGACGGCTTCCCGGGGCGCGGCCGACCGCGCGGGCGAAGGATCCGGCACGAGTCACCGTAGCACCCGCCGCTGATAAACCCTTCCCTGTCGGCGCGCCCCCCGGAAACGGATTCCGGCGCCGTTGGCACTTCAACGACCGCGCCACTCACCCTAAGAAGGGCCCCTCCGTCGTGCGTCCCGGTGAGCCGATGAGATCCAGGATCCTCGTCGCCGGGATCGCCTGCGCCTTGATCGTGGCCGCGCCCGCCGTGGTCTTCGCGGCGGGTTTCGTGAGCGGCGCCCCCGCGGCCGGGGCCGACCCGGACCCCGCGCACGAAACCCCCCATGCGCACGCCCGCGACCGGACCTCGTGGCCTCCCGCCGTCGGGACGATCCCGTCGAGCGGGTCGGGCCTCGTCAAGGTCACCACGCTCGTCATCGACGGCGTCCCCGACGTCGCCGCGCTCGCCGAGAAGGGCGTCGACATCCTCGGGTCGGGAACGCTCGAAGACCCGTTCGTGATCACGGGGCTCAACGTGCTCCACGAGCTTCACCTCAAGGACACGGACCAGTACTACGTGATCCGCGAGAACTTCTTCGCGGGCGAGCTCCGGCTCAACTGGAACGGCGACAAGGTGCACGTCCACCACAACTACATCGACGACCTCCGCGTGAACGAAAACAATCCCCGCACGGGCGACGCGACCGGCGGCCTCATCGAGAAGAACAAGATGGGCATCGTGGGCCAGATCCGCCACTTCGACGGGGTCTTCCGCGAGAACGAGGTCGGTCCGGCGCCGAGCCATCCCTTCCGCGACGTGATGGACGACCTCGGCCGCCTCACGCCGTGGTTCCGCGACCGCATCGTGCTCAACATCGACGGCTTTGACGGCGCCCTGTTCGAGGACAACGTCATCGTCGGCTACGTCGAGATGCAGCTCCACGGCCATCACCACGCAAGCTGCTTCGATTGCCACAGCCACAACCACGGCGACAAGGCGAAGAGCGCGGCGCACGACCACTCGATCCGGTATCACGAGGCCGCGTTCCGCCGCAACCACGTGACGGTGGAGGAGGGCGCGGCCTTCGCGTACACCGACCGGGGTCACGCGGGCGACGACCGCACCGCGCGCAGCGAACCCGACGAGAGCCTCGTGGGGCCCCATGTGCACTTCACGCGCATCTCCGTCGAAGACAACACCTTCATCGGCGGGCCGCTCGTGGTCGACGTCTTCAGCGCGGACGACCGCTACCACAGGAACGAGAAGCAGGGGCACGCGCACGACGACGGGGAGAAGCAGCTCGACGAGGACCACGAGTACGCGGGATCGTTCATGATCCTCCGCAACAGCGTGACCTTCGCCGCGAAGGATCGCACGACGGGCCTCCGGTGGGTCGACGCGCCGATGGACGCCATCCTCGTTCGCGGCACCAAGGACGTCGACTTCCTCATCGAAGGGAACAACGTGGAGCTCTCGAACGCCCGCTCATCGAGCGCGGTCGCGCTCGTGCCGGTGTTCGGGAAGCACCTCGGCGCCGACGCGCCCGCGGGCGTCCGACTCGAAGGCGTGCGCGCCGCGAACGTGGCGATCGTCCAGAACAGCATCGCCGGGACGCAGTACGGCATCGCCGCGACGGAGATGGACAAAGCGACGGCCTGGACCGTCGTCGGGAACGTTTTCCGCGACGTCGGCGAGGACATCCACTACGACGAGTCCGTCCAACGCGCGCCGACGCGCGGATGAGAAAAGCGCCCGAAGGCGCGCCGCGGGCCCGCAAGGGCCCGCGGACACCGCTCGATCAGCGGCGGAAGGAGTATTGCTCGAGGAGCCGGTCGATGCGGGCCGCCTCGACGGGCGTCACCGTCTCGTCCCCCTGCTTCTCGGCGAGGAAATCGCGGGCCGCCTCCGTGGATTGGCGCGAGCCGCGGGTGAAAAGCATCTCGACGAAGGCGCGGCGCTGCTCCTCCGCCATCTGGCCCTCGCGCGTCAGCACTTCGAGCACGTCGTACACGAAGTGGGCCTTGCGGCCCTGCGAGAGCATGCGCTTCTTCGGCGCCGACCGGTTCAGGTCCGTGCCGAACGTGCGGGGGCGCGAGCCACCGCCGCGCGCGCCGAACGCGGTGGGGCCGCGCTTCGCGAAACACGCGGCGCAGAAGACCGGTCGACCGGGCGTCGGCTGGAAAGGAACGGTCGCCGTCTGGTTGCACGCCGTGCAGGTCACCTCGATCTGCACGCGGGGGGGCGCGGCGGAGCGCGCGGTAGGTGTAGAGGAGTTCATCCTCCCTAAGGGGGCGGGCATCGTACTTAAGGAGTTGCCCGCGACCGCCGGGTCGACGTTGACACTTCACCTTTCACGTCATCCCGTCGGCCGCTCGGACGCGCGCGCCGGGAGCGTCGCGGGAATGTCGGGCGACGGCGCCGGGACCGAGAAGCCCGGGTCCGGGATCGGTCAGGGCCGGGTCCGGACCGGCCGATTTGGCGCGCAGGGCCGGGCCTCGCGCGCGCACGCGCGCGTGACGCGTGTGCGTCGCGCGCGGGCGCGTGACGCGCGCGTGCTAGATGTGAGAACGAGCCCCGAAACGATAAATAACCGCCCCGGCATCGTCCGGAGCAGGCTGCCGCCATGAAGATCCTCGTCATCAGCGAGAAGGACATCGCCGCCGCGCGCATCGCCAAGAACCTGAGCGACGGCGACGCCGACAAGCACGAGGTCAGCGGCGTCAACGTGTACGAGTGGAAGGAGAAGAAGACCGAATACTCCGTCATCGGTCTTCGCGGCCACATCGTCTCCCTCGACTATCCGAAGGAGCATACCCGGTGGTCCCTCGCCAAGCTCAACGAGCTCGTCTGGGCCGAGCCGAAGAAGTCGGTCGACAAGGACGCGAAGAAGATCGCCGACGCCATCAAGAAGCTCGCGAAGAAGGCCGACCAGGTCATCATCGCGACCGACTTCGACCGGGAAGGCGAGCTCATCGGCGTCGAAGGCCTGTCCATCGTGCTCGACGTCAATCCCGAAGTCGAGGTCAAGCGCGCCCGCTTCTCCTCGCTCACGAAGGAGGACGTGAAGAAGGCGTTCGAGAACCTCGCGCCGCTCGACCACAATCTCGCGAAGAGCGCCGAGGCCCGCCAGGTCATCGACCTCGCGTGGGGCGCCGCGCTCACGCGCTTCATCTCGCTCTCGTCCGGCCAGCGCGGCGCGGACTTCCTCTCGGTCGGCCGCGTGCAGTCGCCGACCCTCGCGCTCATCGTGGACAAGGAGAAGGAGATCCGCGCCTTCATCCCGAAGGCCTATTGGGAGATCCACGCGACGCTCACGAAAGGCGGCGCCGAGTTCGCGGCCTCGCACCAGGAGGACCGCTTCTGGGACGAGGCCGCCGCGAACGCGGCGTACGGCCGCCTCGCGGGCGCCCGCGACGCCCTCGTGAAGTCCATCGACCGCACGCAGCGCACGGAGAAGGCCCCCGATCCCTTCAACACGACGTCGTTCCTCCGCGCCGCGACGGGGCTCGGCATGAGCGCCGCGCGCGCGATGAGCGTCGCCGAGGACCTCTACACGAACGGATTCATCTCGTATCCGAGAACCGACAACACGGTCTACCCGCCGACGGAGAACCTCCGCGAGATCCTCGAGAAGCTCGCGCAGGAGAAGAGCGCGTTCAAGGACGACGCGCGCATCCTGCTCGAGAAGCCCGATCTCAAGCCCACCGCCGGCAAGAAGACCTCGACCGACCACCCGCCGATCCACCCCGTCGAGGTCGCGATGCGCGCCGAGGTCACGGGCGACCACTGGAAGGTGTACGAGCTCGTCGTGCGCCGCTTCTTCGCGACGCTCTCCGATTCGGCCGTGTACGAGAACCTCAACGTCGGCTTCGACGTCCAGGGCGAGCCGTTCAAGTCCTCCGGCCGGCTCCTCGTGAAGCCCGGCTTCCGCGCGTTCTACCGCTACAGCCAGGGCAAGGACGTGGAGCTTCCGCCGCTTTCCGAGGGCGAGCGCGTTCCCCTCGTCCGGACCGAGGTCCTCGCGAAGACGACGCAGCCGCCGAAGCGCCTGAGCCAGGGCCGCCTCATCCAGGAGATGGAAAACCTCAACCTCGGGACGAAGGCCACGCGCGCGGACATCATCGACAAGCTCTACAAGCGCGATTACGTCCGCAACAACCCGCCCGAGCCGACGGAGATCGGATTCGCGGTCACGAGCGCGCTCGGGAAGCACGCCGAGATGATCGCGAAGCCCGACATGACCGCGAAGCTCGAGCTCGAGATGGACGACATCGCCGAGGGCAAGATCACCTTCGAAGAGGTCGTGAAGGACAGCCGCACGATCCTCGCGCAGGTCCTCGAGACGCTCGACAAGCACCGCCCCGAGGTGGCCCAGGAGATCCGCCAGGCGATGCAGGACAAGAACACGATCGGCCCCTGCGGCAAGTGCGGCAAGGGCAAGCTCATCATGCGCCGCTCGAAGTCCGGCAAGCGCTTCGTCGGCTGCTCGACCTGGCCCGAATGCGACCAGACGTACCCGCTTCCGCAGTACGGCAAGATCGTGCAGGGCGAAGGCACGTGCCCCGTCTGCAGCGCGCCGTCGATCCGCGTCATCAACAAGGGCAAGCGTCCCTGGACGACGTGCCTCACGCTCGGCTGCAAGGGCATGGAGAACGCCGAGCAGCAGGCCCGCGAGGCGCGCCGCGCCGAGCGCGAGGCCGAGGAGGCCTCGAAGGCGGCCGCCGCGGCCGAGTCCGAGGAGACCCCCGAGGAAGAGGAGATCGAAGAGGGGTCCTGAGCGACCGTCGCGCGGTGGCTTCAAGCGCCCGGAGCGGCTCCCGACCCCCATGGACCCCGTCCGCGTCGTGCTCGGGAGCTGCGAGGTCGTCGGCGACAAGGCCACCGGCCGCGCCCCCGCGCGCCTCGACGTGTCCGCCTCGCGAGGCCAGCCCGTCGACCTCGTGCTCGTGTGCGGCATCGCGGAGCGCAGCCGGCAGAACGAGGCCTGGGGCTTCCGCCTCGAGGCGACCTTCGCGGGCGGCCCGAGCGTCGTCGCGACGCGCGAGACGCGCGACCTGCCGCTCGCGTCCCAGAACGAGCACGGGGAGCTCGTCGAGCGCGTCGTCTTCGACCGCGCGGGACGCCACGAGGGCCAGATCGTGATGCGGGCCACGTATGCGCGCGGACCCTGGCTCGGGTCCGGGCCCGAGCCGGTCTCGGCGTGGGAGCATCGCGGGAAGCTCGTGGTCAACGTCTCGTGAATCCGTCCGGGCGGGATCGAACGTCCTCGAAAGAAGGCGTGGGAGGCACGCCGCGCCGACGGACGTCGCAGTTTCGCCGGCGCGGCATGCATGGTCTGACGCACGACGAGGTCGTCGTCGTGGGACGACGACCGGGTGGCGGCCGTCGACACCCGATCATGGCAGGATGGCGGACATAAGGACCTTGGATGGTTTGTAGAATCAAGCGCCACCCCGACCCGCCCGCGTCCCGGCGATCGGGCGACGCCGCCCCCACAATGCTTATGGAGCGCGGGCGGCCTGGGCCGCTTCCCGGGGCTGATTCCTTGCGCCGCGTCCTCGTCGTCCCCCTCGTGCTCGCCCTTGCGCTCGCCGGTTGCGTGAGCGCGCTCGACAACCGCGGGAAAGGCGCGGACGTCGATCTGCCCGTACCCATCAACCTGGATCCGCTCGTGCGCAAGCACGACCACTGGGACGCCTCCGAGCACAACAAGACGCTCAACATGTCCATCGCCGCGTGGCTCCCGCTCGCCGAGCGCACGAAGCTCCCCGCGGCGCACGCGGTGGACATGCACGGCGACCTCGTCGCCGTCGCCGTCGCGGGCGACGAGACGCGCGGCTTCTACCTCGTGAACGTCAGCGATCCCCGGGTCCCGACCATCGCAGGGCGCTTCCACGACCCGGGCGTCGCGGGCGGCGACCGGCAGATCATGTTCTCGGGCGACGGCAAGACGGTCTTCCTCGCCTCGGAAGGCTCGAAGAAGGGCATCCTCGCGGTGGACGTGAGCGACCCCGCGGCCCCGAAGGAGGTCGCGCTCTACACGCCCGCGGGCGATTACGGCAGCCACACGGTCTACGCCGCGGTTCTCGGAGGCAAGCAGTACGTCTTCGCGCTCAACTTCGGCGTCCACATCCTCGAATGGAAGGGCGGCAAGCTCGAGCTCGTCGGCCGGTACGCGACGGCGACGCCCGACGGGCTCCTGAAGCTCCCGATCGGCAACCCGGGCGACGCCGCGACGTACGCGATCCGCGACATCTACGGCCACGACCTCTTCGTGATGGACGACCCGATCCTCAAGAAGCCCGTCATGTACGTGGCCTACGCGTACGAGGGGCTCAAGATCGTGGACATCTCGAACCCGGCGCTGCCGAGGGAGATCGCGACCTGGATCCCCGGCGGCGCGGGCGCTCCGTGGTACGTGCATACCGTCCATGGCGAGATCCGCGGCGACAAGCGCATCATCGTCGTCGGAAGCGAGGTGTTCGAGAACCGCCACGTCGAGATGGCCTCGCCGGTGTGGATCCTCGACGCGACGGACCTCGCGAAGCCGAAGCTCCTGAACACGTGGACGAATCCCGGCAACCACGGGTCCGACAACCTGCTCTTCAGCGCGCACGACTTCCGCCTCGTTAACAGCACGCTCTACCTCAGCCACTACCACGCGGGCATCTGGACGCTCGACCTCGCGGACCCCGCGAACCCGGTCGTGACGGGCTACGCGACCCCCGTCATGGACAACGGCTGGCGTCCCGTCGCGCCGAAGAAGTGCTGCATCGGGTTCAACCTCGGAGGGGGCCCCGTCATGTTCGACGTCGCCGGCAAGGGCCAGTGGCTCTTCGCGGCCGACTACGTGAACGGCTTCTACGTGCTCGAGTCGACGCACGCCACCCTCGCCGGCTGACCCCGCAAGCCTTAATCGGGCGGCGCGGCTCCCCAGAAGCATGGGCCTCGCCCGCCGCTTCCTCGTCGGCGCCGCCACGGTGACGCTCGTCGCGGACCCCGTCGCGAGCTGGTTCATCACGGAGCGCCTCGTCGGAGGAACGTTCGGCGAGGTGCTCGTCGTCGCCGTCGCGTGGTTCCTCCTCGACGTATTCCTGGGGGCCTGGGTCGTGCGGCTCGGAGGCGTGGCGGGCATGGTGCAGGCGGGCCGCGCCTTCGCGAAGGGCGAAGGGGTCGAGGATTCGCTCGTGAACGGCCTCCTCAACCTGGCCGCGGGGCTCCTCCTCATCTGGCCGGGCATCCTCTCGGACGGGCTCGCGGTGCTCCTGGTCCTTCCGCCCGTGCGGTGGGCCGCGCGCCGCTACGCCCGCAAGCGCGGCGCCTTCGTGACGGGCCCCGTCGGAGGCGCTCCGCCTCCCCCGCCCCCGGGCCGTCCCGGGTCCATCGAGGTGGACGACTACAAGGTCGAGTAGCCCTCCGCCATCTCGAACGGTTGGACGGCCGACTTCGGATCATGGGAGGGTGTGTCCAATAAATTTAAGCGCCCCCGCGCGCCATCCCGTGATCGCCGAGTGAATCCATGGACGAGCTGGACTTCCAGATCCTGACGCACCTCTACGAGGACGCGCGGAAACCCTACGACGCGATCGGCCGATCCGTCTCGCTTTCGGGGAACGCCGTCAAGGCGCGCGTCGCCAAGATGGAGGAGGAGGGCGTCCTCAAGGGATTCTTCGGCAGCCCGGCCCCGAGCCTCCTCGGCATGCGCATGTGCATCCTCGTCTTCCAGAACGTCGAGAAGCTCGAGGAGCGCGAGAAGGACATCCTGAAGAACGTGGGGTCGATCGGGCCCGTCCGCACCCTCGACATCACCTTCGACAACTCCGTCATCGTCTCCGTCCTCCACCGCGACGAGGAGGACCTGGACGCGATCGTCAAGCGAGCGTCGGAGCTCGTCGGCAAGGCGCCGGGTCACACGATCGGCTGCCCGTCGTGCGCGAGCGAATCCGCGCGCGACGTCAAGCTCGGTCTCGTGGATTGGCGCATCGTCAAGGCGCTGCGGAAGGACGGGCGCAAGGCGCTCAAGGACATCGTGCAGGAGACGGGGGCGAGCTTCAAGACCGTCAAGAAGCGGCTTGCCGCGATGCTCGAGAAGGACGCGCTCCACATCGCGCCCTTCGTGTCGACGAGCGAAGCCTCGGGTCTCGTCCTCTTCAACCTCATGGTCTTCCTGGAATCCAACCGATACCGCCACGCGGCCCTCTCGGCCCTCCCGAAACCGTACGCGGCGTGGCCGATGGACGACCCGCCCGGCGTGAGCATCACGATGTTCCGTCCGAACCTCCGGGCCGCGCAGGAGGCGCGCCACCTCGTGAAGAACCTGCCCGGCGTCACGCGGACGTACTTCAAGATCAGCACGCGTTACCGCTACGACCAATGGGTCGACGAGGAGATCGCGCGCCGCATCGCCTCGCTCGAGCGCGAGAGACAGCCGATCGTGTCCGTACCCGTCCTCACGCAGCCCGCGGCGCCCGCCGCGGGTCGCGCGCGGGGCAGCTGATCACCACAGGCCGCGCGCCTTGAAGTCCGCAAGCGTGTCGTCGATCGACCTCGCCTTCCCGATCTTCGGGGCCCAGCCGAGCTCCTTCGCGGCCTTTTCCGTCGAAACCCACGTCGCGTGATGGAAGAGATCCACCGCTTCGAGGCTGACCTGCACCGGGTTGCGGATGAAAGCCTGCCACGGTCCCGGGGGGAGCGTCTTCGAGAGCTTCCGCGTCGCGTCCGTCGCGGATTCCGACGCGACCGCCATCGCGCGGGCGACTTCGTACGGAAGCGCGATGCTCGGCTCGGGCGCCCCTGCGCGCTCCGCGACGAGCGCAAGCCATTCGGAGAGGACGACGTTCTCGTTCCCGAGGATGTAGCGCTCGCCCGCCCTGCCCTTCGCGGCGGCCGCGAGCACGCCCTCCGCGACGTCGCGCACGTCGACCACGTTGACGTGCCCTTCGACGTAGGCGGGCAGATGGTGGCGCGCGACCGCGAGGACGAGGCGCCCGCTCGTCGGCTTCACGTCCCCGGGACCGAAGACGAACGTGGGCACGACCGCCACGACGGGGACGTCCCGCGCGGCGAGAAGCTCCGTCTCCATTGCGTACTTCACCGCGAAGTAGGCGTTGTCGACGGCCCCGGGAACGTACCGGTCCCCCTCGTCGGCCTCGTCCCGGCCCGCGCGCGGAGGGCCCAGCGTGGAAAGCGAGGATACGTAGACGAGCTTCTTCACGCGCGCGGCCCGCGCGGCGGCGATGACGTTGCGCGTCTCCGCGATGCCCCGCGCGAGCGCCTCCGATTTGTGGATGCCGAGGCGCGGATAGTGCCCGGCCGCGTGGAGCACCGTGTCGACGCCCGCGAAGGCGGCCTCGAGCGACGCCGGGTCGCCGAGGTCGCCCGGAAGCCATTCCACGCCGTCCACGGGAGGCACGGCGCGTCGACCGCGCGTGAGGCCCCGGACGGGGCCGCGCGCGGCCGCGGCCGCCACGACCGCGCCGCCGATGAACCCCGTCCCGCCGAGGACGAGCGTCTTCGCCATGGTGGCCGGGAACGCCGGGTCGGCACGTCAAGTTGACTATTGGGCCTTCTTGCGGCGGCTGTTGCGGATCGCGAGCGCGAGCGGCGTCCCGAACACGAGCGCGAGGAGCAGGACGATGGCGAGGACGACGTACCAGAACTTGACGACCACGAAGGAGGGCGTGACTGCCATGCTCACCGTCGTCTTCGCGGAATCGCCCGAGGGTTTCACGCGGAACGCGTCGCGGCCGTCGACCTTCGTCGCCTCGAACGAGCCGCCCTGGGCGTCCCCGCCCGCGACGGCGAGGCCCGGAGGGAGGATGACCGTGTAGGTCGTGTCGAGGCCCTCGATCTTCGGGAGGTCGAACGACTGCTTCGTCGTGTACAGCGCGATCGCCTGGCCGCTCGCGGCGCCCGCGCCCGAGAGGGGCTTGACGAGGCTGGCCTGGGCCTTGAACGAGATCGGATCCTTCGAGCCCGCGGCGAGCGTCGAACGGTCGAACCCGCCCGCGACCGCGACATTGCCGCCGAGCGCCGCGCCGAGCTTCTTCGTCATGTTGTCGAGAAGGGCCTTCTCCACGGCGTCGATGTCAGACTGCGCGATCGCGCCGCGCTCGAGGAGCCGGCGGATGCTGTCGGCCGACAGGTAGTCGATGCGGACGCCGGAGGGCAGGGCGGAGCGGAGGCTCGCGGGGACCTCGATGGAGGCAAGGTCGCCGCGCACCTTCACGTCGATGTGGAGGTTTCCGAAATCGTTCGCCGCGGCGCCCGCGAGGGTGACGTCGAGGTCCTTCAGGTCCACGACGACGTCGAGCGCGGCTTCCGCGTGGTCCGCGGGCTGGGCCGTCGCGTCGCGCACGTTCAGCTTCACGGTGCGCGAGAGGGGCGAAGCGCCCGCGGCGTTCGCCAGGGTGAAGCGGACCTCGTTCGCGGTCGCGCCCGGAACGCCGTCCGGGGACGAGACCGCGCGGATGGTCGGAACCTGCACGACGTAGCTCATGTTGCGACGCGCCGCGGCCGCGAGGTCGAGCTCGAAGGTCAAGGTGGCGCCGATGTCGAGCGCCGACCGGATGTCGTCCGAGGTCGCGCCCGGGACCGCGCGGGAGCCGTTCACAGTGGCCTTGAAGACGAGCGGGGGTTCCGCCTTGTGCGGCGAGGCCGCCGCGCGCTCGATCGTCGCGCGGTCGAAGCCGCCCAGGATGGCCGTGCGCTCGGAGAGGACGGCATCAAGGCTCGACGCCACCGCGGTGCGGAGCTTGGCCTCCGCGTCGGCGAGCATGACGTCCGAGATGGCGCCCGCGGCATGCAGCGCCCGGATGCCGTCGGCGCTCGCGAACGGGAGCGTCACCCGCGCGGGAAGCGCGTCCTTGAAGTCGTCCGCGAGAGCGAGGACGCGGATCTCGGTGACCACGGAGACGGAGAGCCCCAGCCGGTCGTTCTCGTCGAGCTGGAACGTGGGAATGGCAAGGGTGACGATGTTGCGCACATCCTCCGCCGTATAGCGGGGAGCCGCCGGATCCACGAGCTTGAGCGAGGCCGCGGTCGTGGCGGCCGATGCGCCCTTCCAATTGGAAATCACGAAACGTCCCTTCCCGCCCTCGAGCGTTCCGCTCGTGACTTCGCTGAAGGCGCGACCGTTCGCGGCGCCGATCGTATACGTCACGTTGTGGCCGGGGTCGGCCTTGAGGTTGAGATCGATCTTGTACGCCGCGCCGGCCGCAAGCGCCGCGTCGAGCGCCTCGTCCTTGAAGGATGAGAGACCCTGCGATCCGCGATCGAGGGCCACGGTCGCGGTGAACGTCAGGCGCGGCGCCGGCTCGTAGGCGCTCGCGGAACCGGCCGCCTGAAGGGACGGAAGGTCCATCTTGACCGGCGACACGTCGACGACGCTCCCCGGGAAGCTCGCCTCGAGCGTCTCGCGGGCGCTTTCGCGCACCGCCGCCTCGACCTTCGCGGCGAAATTGGAGCCGCTGTTGTGGGTATCGCGCATCTCTCGGGCCGAGAACGTCGAGCCCTCCACGCGTGCCTTGTGGACCGCGAGGGTCGCGCTGAGGGAAAGCTGGGCGGCCCCCGTCAGGGTGACGGCGTAATCGGAGACCATCCACTCCGCGGCCGCCGGATTCGGGTCGCTCCCGACCGCGGCGAAGGCGGGGCCGATGCCCGTGAGGACAATTGTGAGAACGAGCGCGAAAGCCGCAAATAGCCTACCACGCATAAGCGACCAATCCGCTCCGATGATGATGGGATGCTCTATAAGACGCATGCGGTCAGGGTGTCTGCGCTGCTTGCCGAGGCCGCCCGCACGCGGCTGTCGCGCGAGGCCAATCTCGACGCGCGGCGGCGGATCCATCGGCGCGACGATGGCCGCGTGGACATCCCCGTGCTCGACCCGTCCCGCGCCGAGCGCGTCGCGCGGGACTTCGGGGGCGAGGTGGTCGAGAGCGCCTCCGACGGGGCGCGCCCTCCGCGCGAGCCGCGGGACATCGTCATCGACCGGCTGCGGGGCAGGATCCCCGACGAGAAGCTCGAGCTTGTCCCGAGGAAATGGGAGCGACTCGGCCACGTCGTGCTGCTCAGGATTCCCGAGCCCCTCCGCGACGCCGAGACGCTCGTCGCCGAGGCGTTCGCGGAGGCCCTCCGCGTGAAGACCGTGCTCGAGGACGCCGCGGGCGTCGCGGGCGAGTTCCGCGAGATGGCCGCCCGCGTCCTTCACGGATCGGTCACGGAGACCGTGGCCGTCGAGAATGGCATCCTCTACAAGCTCGACGCGGCGCGCATCATGTTCAGCTCGGGCAACACGCACGAGCGCACGCTCGCGGCGCGAACGCCCGCCGCGGGCGAAACGGTCGTGGACCTGTTCGCCGGGATCGGCTACTTTACCCTGCCCATCGCCGTGTACGCGAAGCCCGCGAAGCTCGTGGCCTGCGAGAAGAACCCGGCCGCGTTCCGATACCTCGTCGAGAACGTGCGCCTGAACGACGTCGAGGACGTCGTCGAAGCGCGGCTCGGCGACAATCGCGACGTGGCGCCGCGCGGACTCGCCGACCGCGTTCTCATGGGATACGTCGGCGGAACGCGCGCCTTCCTTCCCGTGAGCCTCGACGCGCTCAAGCGCGAAGGGGGCGTGCTGCACTTCCACGACACCGCGCCCGCCGATCGCTGGCGCGAGGAGGTGTCGGGCGCCGTCGTCGAGGCCGCGCGGGCCGCGGGTCGCTCCGCCGAGGTGCTTCGCGAACGCGTCGTGAAGAACTACGCGCCCGGCATCGTCCATGCCGTGGCGGAGGTCCGCATCGGACCGGAGGTCGCCTCATGACCGTGAAGGTCCTCGTCTACCACGTTTCGCAGGATGATCCGAAGAAAAATACGGCGCGCAAGCTCGCCAGGTTCGAGCTCGCGACCCTCTTCCACAAGGTCGCCCAGATTCCCCGGGGCTCCATCCTCCTCGATCCCTTCTCGGAGAAGGCGCTCTCGCGCGAGGACGTCGCCGCCGCCGAGCGCCGCGGCCTCGTCGCCCTCGACTGCTCGTGGAAGAAGGCCGAGGAGGTGTTTCCCGAGGCCCGCGCGAAGACGGAGCCGCGCGCGCTGCCTTACCTTCTCGCCGCGAACCCCGTGAACTACGGACGGCCCTTCATGCTCTCGACGGCCGAAGCCCTCGCCGCCTCCGCCTACATCCTCGGCGCCCGCGAACAGGCCGAGGCGATGATGTCCAAGTTCATCTGGGGACCGACCTTCCTCGTCCTGAACAAGGAACCGCTCGACGCCTATGCGGCGGCGCGCACGAGCGGCGAGGTCGTGGCGGCCCAGCGCGATTTCGTTCCGGACGAGCCCGAGTCCGCCGGCGGCACAACCGTCGAAGAATAGAGTTTCACGAACATCATCCACGGCGGACGCCACGACGGGCGCGATGTCCGTCCAGGCCCGCGCGGCGACGCTCGTCCTCGTCGCTCTCATGCTCGCAGGATCGATGCCCGTCGCCGGCGCGGGCGCCGAGGTCCGAACGCCGCTCCTTCTCGTCGGCGTGGGGGACCTCGCGCTCGACGAGGCCGAAAAGCGCGTGCGTCTCATGGGCGGAACGGTCGTCGAGCGCATCCCCCAGATCGGGCTCATCGCGGTCGACGAGGGACGGGCGACGGACCTCGCGGCGCGCCTCGACGCGGCCCCGTGGACCGACTACGTGGGCCGCGACGGCCTGGCCCGCGCCCTCGACCTGAACGCGATGACGCCGAATCCCCCCGCCGATCCGCTTTATCATCGACAGTGGGGGCCCGCGGTCGCGAACTTCACGGGCGCGTGGCGCTCGGAGCAGGGGCAGGAGGGCGTGATCGTGGCCGTCCTCGACTCCGGCGTCTTCGTGCAGCATCCTGATCTCGTCGAAGCCTGCGCGCGACACTGTGGGCTCGGCAACGTCGACGGATACGGGCACGGCACGCACGTCGCGGGCATCATCGCCGCCGCCGCGAACAACGGCGAGGGCATCGCGGGCGTCGCGCCCGGGGTCTCGATCATGAGCATCAAGGTCCTCACCGACGCGGGCGTCGGCCCGTGGCTCACCATCATTCAAGGGGTCGTCATGGCTGCCGATGCGGGCGCGCGCGTCATCAGCATGAGCCTCGGCGGCCAATGCGACGCCGGGACGTGCGAGGCGCTCCGGGAGGCGGGGCGTTACGCGGCCTCCCGCGACGCCCTCCTGGTCGCCGCGGCCGGAAACGCCGGCTGCGCGCCCTGCGTGGCCTACCCCGCGGCGCTCCCCGAGTACATGGCGGTCGCCGCCTCGCGCGGCCCTCATGGCGACTTCGCCTGGTTCTCGAGCCGCGGACCCGAGCTCGAGATCAGCGCTCCGGGGGAAGCCGTGGTGAGCGCGATGGCGCCCGCCTCGGTCCTCGGCGGCGTGTGCCTCCTCGACGGATACGTCTCGCCCCACTACTGCGCGCTCGACGGGACGAGCATGGCCGCGCCCCACGTGAGCGGCGCCGCGGCCCTCATCATGTCCCGCTGTCCCCACGTTCCGGCGGCCGACGTCCGCGCCGTGCTCGTATCGACCGCGAAGGACCGCGGTCCGAAAGGCCACGATTGGATCTACGGACACGGATCGCTCGACGCCGGGCGCGCGCTCGCGGCCGCCTGCTAGTTGCGGCGGTCGTCGCCGCGCCGCTCTTCGCGGACGCGGGCCCGGTAGGCGAGCCCCTGCTCGCGAAGCTCCTCGAGACGGAAAGGGACGAGCGAGAAGAGGAGACCGCCGACGAGGAGCGCGAGGCCGAAAACGGCCAGGAGAACGCCCCCCAAGACGGAAACGTTCAGCGCGACCACGACGCCGCCGACGAGGAGGCCCGCCCCCATGACGAGGATGGCGATCCCCACGAGGCGAGCCGCGAGGCTCCGGACCTCCTCGCGCGCCAGTTCGCGTGAACGACGAGCCACGGCCGCCCATCGAGGGTGCGTCACATAAGGCTTCGCGGGCCACGCTTCCTTTAATAATCGCGCATCGCTTCGCGGATCGTGAAGGATACGCCATCGGAGCGGCGGCCGGTCCGGTCCTCGCGCGACACCATCTCGACCGCGGGCGACCCTCCCGGCGTCTGCGTGGGCCTCCTCACGGGCGGGAAGCCGGTGCGGCTCTACGGCACCTCTCCCGCCGAGTTCATCCCGACGCTCACGAAAACGAGCATCGCCTGGGTGAACTTCGCCGTCTCGGACCTCCGGACGGACGGCGAGCGCATCGCGACGCTCCTCGGCTTCGGCGGAAGCCTCGTGGAGACGCTCCTCGCGTCCGGCAACCTCTCCGAGTACGAGGACCGGGACTCCGAGCTCGGCCTCCTCCTCCCGGTCGCGCGCGTCGCGGAGCTCGAAGTCTCCGTCCACCCCCTCATCGTGCTCGTCCGCGAGGGGCTCGTCCTCACGCTCCATGAAGAGAAGAAGGTGAACCGCATGGCCCGCATGGCGCGCTACGCGGACACCTTTTTGCGGAAGATTCCCGCGAATCTCAATCCCCAGGACACGGTCACGATCGTCCTCACGCGAATCCTCAACGAGAACAACGACCGCAACTTCGACGGCCTGAGGAGCATCGAGGAGCACGGCGTGCGGATCAGCGGCGCGCTTCTGGAGAAGAAGGGACCGAACCGCGAGGAGGTCGGGCGACAGATCTACGAGATGAAGCACGCCCTCATCGCCTACCTCGACACGCTCTGGGCCTCGCTCGACGTCATCCAGAACCTCCGCCATGGCGACGCGGAGATGGTGTCCGACGACGAGACGCTGCTCGCCCGCGTAGCCCTGCTCGCCGACAACGTGCAACGCCACATCCAGCTCACGGAGCACATGAGCGACGTTCTCGCGAGCGGCCTCGAGGTCCTGCAGTCCATCTACAACAACCAGCTGCAGTCCCTGAACAACCGGATGGCGTACGTGACGGCATTCCTGACCATCCTCGGCACCGCGGTGCTCGTCCCGAACACCATCGCGACGGTCCTCGCGGCGGGCGCGTTCGAGCTGACGCCGGCCGACCGCGGATGGTACATCGGTCTCATCGCGGGCTCCACCATCGTCGCGACGAGCGCTTCGTACTGGTACGTCAAGCGCAGCGGCATGCTTCCGCGCCCGAACGAGTGAGACGCGAAAAACGGCGATTTCGCGAGGAAAAACGCGAGGTTGCGATCATCCGCGAAGCGCGCGCGCGACACGACGAAGCGATGCGGAAGCGCGTCTCGCGCGACGCGACGACGCGATCGCGCGCGTTCCCGCGTGCCGCGGGGACAAGTGACAACGTTTTTATGCTACGGTCTCGTTCCATAGAGCACGGAGCATTGGGAGCATTATGCCCGCCAAGAAGACTCGCAAGACCAAGGCCAAGAAGACCGCCAAGAAGGGCGCCAAGAAGTCCGCGAAGAAGACCGCCAAGCGCAAGAAGTGACGGTCTCGCGCTTGGGGGCTTCTGGCCCCTTCATCTTTTTCCTCTCTTGAGGAACTCTTTTCTCCTCATCTTCTTCTCATCCGAGCGTGAGCCTCGTCGAGCCGTTCGCGGCCGGCATCCTTCTTGGTCTCTCCCTCGCCGCGCCCCCGGGGCCGATCAACGTCCTCATGGCGGCGCGCGCCGCGCGCGACGGCTGGTGGTCGGGCGCGCGCGTCGGCTTCGGCGCCGCGACCGCGGACACGCTCTTCCTGCTCCTCGCGTGGTTCGGCGCCATCGCGATCCTCGCGCGCTTCCCCGACGCGCTCGCGGTCGTCTCCCTCGTCGGGGCCGGTCTCATGTTCCGCCTCGCCTGGGGGGCCTGGCGCGCGGCGCGGACGACCGGCACGCCGCCCATGGAGGCG
>DATLGO010000104.1 GCA_035540375.1 Candidatus Thermoplasmatota archaeon | reverse complement strand
GGCGGCGGCGCGGCCCCGCCCGCGAAGGCCGCGCCGCCGCCCGCGCCCGAGCCGCTCCCCGCGTTCGTGAAGGAGGCCTCGCCCGCGGCCCGCAAGGCCGTCGTGCAGGCCCTCGCCGAGGAGGAGGTCGGAAGCGTCCTTGCCAAGGCTCCGTGGCGTCGCGCCGCGGAGGCCGCGAAGACGCCCGGCGCAAGCGACGCGCCGAAGCCGCGCGCGACCGTCGCGCCGATGAAGGCCCCGGCCGCGCCGACGCTTCCCGTCGGCAAGAGCGAGAAGCGCGTCGTGCTCCTCGACGCGAACGCGCTCATGATGCAGTTCCAGTTCCACATCGACATCGAAGCCGAGCTGAAGCGCATCCTCAACATCGCGCACGAGGTCGCGGTCCCCTCGATCGTCGTCGACGAGCTCAAGGCCCTCGCGGCCGAGGTCGGCGGCAAGGAGGCCGCCGAGGCCCGCATGGCGGTCGAGCTCGCGAAGACCTTCCGCATCATCGAGTCGCCCGGCGAGGGCGACACGGGCATCCTCCGCCTCGCGGAGAAGATGAACGCGACCGTCGTCACGAACGACAAGGTCCTCCGCGCGCGCCTGCGCGCGAAGAACATCCCGAACGTCTACATGCGCTCCCGCGCGTTCCTCACGCTCGAGGGCCACATCCCCGGCATGTAGGCCGGCGGGCAGGCGGTCGGGCGACATGGCGGCCGCGGGTGGCTCAAAGGCGGGATCGACAACCTTCTTAGGCGGCCCGGTGATCCAACGCCCGTCATGAAGCGCGCCTTCCTCGAGGACGCCGACGGTCCCGCCGTCGTCGACGCCGTCCGGGCGCGCCTCGCCGCGCGCGGCGCCCTCGTCACGGAGCACACGCGCGCCCGCGTCCGGTTCGAGGGCCTCGCGCCCGCGGGCGAAACCTTCCACCGCAGCGGCTACGTCGGCGTCTACCAGCCCTTTGCGGAACAGGAGGCCGAGCTGCGCGTCCTCGCGTACGCCGCGCGGCCGCGCCGCGCCTTCTGGACGACCACGCTCCTCGTCTTCCTCGCGGGCGTCCTCATGCTCGCCCTCATGCCGGACACGGACACGTGGGTCCTCGTCACGGTCCTCGCCTACGTCGCGTTCGTCGCGACGCTCCTCGTCTACCTCGGCACGTGGCGCGCGACGAGCGCGCTCGAAGTCGACCTCCTCGACGACCTCGCCGCCGCGGCGGTCGGGGCCGGCGCCGCGAAGCGCGTCCTCACGCCCGGCGAGCGCGAGGAAGCCGCGTTCGAAACCCAGCTCGAAGCCGACGTGCTCGAAGTCCGTCTCAAGAAGGCCGCGAAGGCCGACGCGAAGCGGGGCGTTCGCACGATTCCGGTCAAGATCCCCCGCCGCGCGAAGACGAGCGAACCCGTACCGGCTCCCGCCGAGTCCGGGGCGCCCGCGCCCGAACCCGCGCCGCCGGCGAAGCGCTCGCTTCTCGACCGGTTCCGACGCGCGCCGCGAGAAGCGCGCGCTTCGCAGGACGAAGCGCGCCCCAAGCGGGGCCTTCTCGCCCGCTTCGCGCGCGCGCCGCGGGCCGAACGCGCCCCGAGGGTCGGGTTCGTCGCGCGCCTCAAGGACCGCTTCGCGCGTCGCGGCACGCGGGAAGTTCCCGTCGAGGACGAGGCCGCGAAGCGGGCCCGCCTCGATGCCTTGAAGCAGGAGATCGAGGCTCGGCGCGGCCGAACCTAACGAATCGCCGTATTCCACGTACGACTTTTCGAGATATTTTTACCCCCCCCCCGCCATAGCACCGCATGCGCGTCGCCCTCGGCCTGATGCTTGTGCTTGCATTACTCCTCCCTCACCCCCTCGTGAAAAGTCAAGCCGATTCGCGATACGACACGGTCGTCCTTGACGTCATGACCTTTCTCCCGGATTCCGGCCAACCCGTGGTGTGCGAGAAAGTCGAAAATGGAACCTTCAGAGTGCCCCCCATCTGCGCAGGCGCGCGACCCCCCATCCTCAAGATCCCTCTCGACGAGCAAGGCAATCCTACTTCATTTTCCTGGTCCGATCATTACGTCATCGAACTGCCGGACCCACGTCGCGAAATCCTTCCCCCCCGGCGAGGCGGCGACGCCCATCACTATTATGATGGGAAGGTCGATCACTACGAATGCGGAAGTTGGTATAAACCGGGGGCGATTGCATGCGACATTGACTTTGGGGGCGTACGAGGTTACACGCAGCTATGGGCATATTTCTGTTCGCCACAATGCCGCCCCGAGTACCGAACGTCCGGAAGCATTCATAACTATCCGAGCGAATATGGCCCTTCAACCACTCCATGGTACGTCGACTACCTGAACGGCAAATGGTCCGGTCCGCACCCATGCGAAGAACATATCTTCGGCGGCCGACGGACGAGCGGGACGGGTGGCTCTCTGACCCCGACCCCTTGCAGCGCCCACAAAGCCGAAGGACTTTGGGGCATCGGAATTGATAGTCGATGATATCTAGAGCCTTCAGTTGGATATGGGTCCCGACGATTCTTCTCGCCGGTTGTGTCGCGATGCCCACGGGAGACCCGCCGGCATCGGGCATGAGTAACCCTCCCGAATCCAACGTCGACGCCTATCGCGGCGTCTTGGTGGTCCGCCTTGAAGCGGAGAGTGAGTCCCTTCGGTTTGAAAACCGGGAACGCGTGACCGTTCACGGGGCCTACCACCTCGACGCGCCGAATCAGACCCTCACCGCCTCGGGTGAGGTTGTGACGAGCGCCATGCTCGCCGTCGAAGTCCTGGAAGCCAACACGTCGAGACTCCTCGTTTCGAACATTCACCTGCTCCATTTCGAAATCGGTGAGCCGCCCTACCATCTGCGACTCCAACGATCGCGCGACGTGCTCGTCCTCGAGTCGCGCGGATCAAACCCCTCATGCGACATTCGAGGGGACGATTTCGACGGCCCCGGCCCGGTCACCTTCCGCGTCGAGCCCGGCTTCGCGGGCGCGTTCTCGTTCGCGCCCCCCCGGGATGAAACCTCCGGATCGCTTCCCGTGTGCGGAGGCGGCGCGTTCAGGCTCGCGCATCTCGGCGTCTGGCCCGACCCCGCCCGTTAGCCGTGGAAACTGTTTTATCCCGGTTTCCCTTTCGCCGCCCGTCCAATCGAAGGAAGGTTGTCCCGTGGCCTACGACTTTGCCCTCATCGGTGCCGCCGCCGGTCTCCTCGCCCTCGTCTTCTCCGCGGTCCTCGCGGCGGGCGTCATGCGCGCGAGCCCCGGCAACGAGCGCATGCAGGAGATCTCGAAGGCCGTCCGCGAAGGCGCGATGGCGTTCATCAAGGTCGAATACACGGTCGTCGCGGCCTTCGCGGCCCTCCTCACGATCGTCTTCGCGCTTGTCGGGTTCTACACCGGCGACGCGTTCTGGTACTACACCGCGGCCGGCTTCGTCGTCGGCGCCGTCTTCTCGGCCCTCGCGGGCTACATCGGCATGGCGACCTCGGTGCGCGCGAACGCGCGCGTCGCCGAGAGCGCGAAGAAGGGCCTCAAGGAGGCGCTCTCGCTCTCCTTCCGCGCGGGCGCCGTCAACGGCTTCGCGGTCGTCGGCCTCGGCATCCTCGGCATCGCCGGCCTCTACATGATCTTCCGCACGATGATGCCCGTCGTGGAGATCCCCCTCACCCTCATCGGCTTCGCGTTCGGCGCGTCGCTCATCACGCTCTTCGCGCGCATCGCGGGCGGCATCTACACGAAGGCCGCCGACGTCGGCGCGGACCTCGTCGGCAAGGTCGAGGCCGGCATCCCCGAGGACGACCCGCGCAACCCGGCCGTCATCGCGGACAACGTCGGCGACAACGTCGGCGACTGCGCCGGCATGGGCGCGGACCTCTTCGAGACGTACGTCGTGACGCTGGTTGCGGCGATGACCCTCGCGGCGACCGCGGGCGTCTTCGCGGGCACGGGCGGCTTCGGCGGCTACGGCGAGGCGGGCGTCCTCTTCCCGCTGACCCTCGGCAGCTTCGCGATCCTCGCCTCGATCGTCGGCATCTTCGGCGTCCGCCTCCCGAAGAGCGGGAACATCATGATGGCCCTCTACATGGGCGTCATCGCGACGGTCGTCGTGAGCGCGATCGGCTTCTTCGGCGTGCACGCGGCGTTCTTCCCGCAGATCCACGTCAACTTCCTCTACGCGTCGTTCATCGGCCTCGCGCTCACGCTCGCGCTGGTGTTCATCACGGACTACTACACGAGCCAGGGCTACAAGCCGGTGCGCGGCATCGTCGACGCCTCGACGACGGGCCCCGCGACCAACATCATCCAGGGCCTCGCGGTCGGCCTCGAGAGCGTCCTCGTCCCGGTGCTCCTCGTCGTCGCGAGCCTCATCAGCTCCTTCGTGCTCGGCGAGGCCGCTGCGCCCGGACTCGGCCTCTACGGCGTCGCGATGGCGGCGGTCGGCATGCTTTCGGTCGCCGGCATGGTGGTCGCGCTCGACACCTACGGTCCCATCACGGACAACGCGGGCGGCGTCGCCGAGATGAGCGACATGCCGAAGGACGTCCGCAAGGTCACGGACGCGCTCGACGCGGTCGGCAACACGACGAAGGCCACGACGAAGGGCTACGCGATCGGCTCGGCCGCGCTCGCGACGCTCGTCCTCTTCGCGGACTTCGTCGACCACACGAACGTGGCCGGCGCGAAGCACTGGGGCGCAAGCTGGGTGGACGTCACCTTCGACATCAGCAACCCGTACGTGCTCTCGGGCCTCCTCATCGGCAGCGCCGTCGTGTTCTACTTCAGCGCCCGCGCGATGAGCGCGGTCGGCCGCGCGGCGCACAGCGTCGTCGAGGAAGTCCGCCGCCAGTTCAAGGACGGCGAGATCATGGCCGGCAAGCGCAAGCCCGACTACGCGGCGTGCGTCAAGATCGTGACGAACGCGGCCCTCAAGGAGATGGCCGTGCCCGGCGCCCTCGCGGTCGGCGCGCCCCTCCTCGTCGGCTTCCTCCTCGGCCCCGCGGCCCTCGGCGGCCTCCTCATCGGCGTGATCGTGAGCGGCTTCAGCATGGCCCTCCTCATGTCGAACGCGGGCGGCGCGTGGGACAACGGCAAGAAGTCCTTCGAGTCCGGCGTCCACGGCGGCAAGGGCTCGGACGCCCACAAGGCGGCCGTCGTCGGCGACACCGTCGGCGACCCCTTCAAGGACACCGCGGGACCCGCGATCAACCCGCTCATCAAGGCCATAAACACGATCAGCGTCATCTTCGCGGCGCTCTTCGTGGCCTTCATGAGCCTCTGATCCGGGCCCTCGCGCCGGGGCCTCGGGCCCCGGCGCCCTCCTTCCCCCTTCCCTGTTTTCCCGGAAAATCCGCCCACGGCGAGCGCGCCGAACCCCGCCCGGGGCCGCCCAATGTTCAAATAGGTTGAGCGGCCTCGCTGGCCTGCGCGCCCGAGTCGCGGCCGGGGCATCGTCCAAGGGGACGGTCCGGGCCCAGTCGGCCGCGTCATTCGCCCTTCTGAGGAGTGCCGGCATGTACCAGATGGTCCAGATGGAAGACACGGTCCGCATCCCGCCGAGCGAGCTCGGCGAGGACCAGGACGCGGTCGTCAAGACCCTCGTCCACCGCGAGTTCGAGGGACGCCTCAACAAGAAGCACGGCTTCACCGTCCTCGCCGCCGACATCGAGCGGCTCGGCGAGGGCCGCCTCGTGCACGGCGACGGCGCCGTGTACCAGCGCGTGCGCTTCAACGCCCTCACGTTCAAGCCCGAAGTCGGCGAGATCGTGGAAGGCACCATCTGCGAAGTCGTCGAATTCGGCGCCTTCGTGCGCTTCGGCCCCCTCGACGGCCTGCTGCACATGTCGCAGATCATGAACGACTACCTCAACGTCGACCTCGGCCAGGAGCGCCTCGTCGGCAAGGAGACGGGCCGCACGCTCGCGATCGGCGACCGCGTGCGCGCGCGTCTCGTCACCGTCTCGCTCAACGAGCTCTCGCCGCGCGAGAGCAAGATCGGCCTCACGATGCGCCAGCCCGGCCTCGGCAAGATCGAGTGGCTCGAGGAAGACCGCGACCCGAACGCGCCGAAGCCGGTGCGCCAGGGCGGCGGCGGCCGCGGCGGTCCCCGCGGCGGCGGACGCGGACCCCGCGGCCCCCCGCGCGGCGACGGAGGCAACTGAGATGCGCGCCTGCCGCGACTGCCACAGCCTCGCCGAGGGCGACGCGTGCCCCGCCTGCAAGTCCACGAACCTTTCGAAGGACTGGACGGGCTACGTCGTCGTGCTCGACCCGAAGCAGAGCATCATCGCCCAGAAGATGAACATCGACACCGCGGGCAAGTACGCCCTCAAGGTGCGCTGAATCCCGAACACGAACCCGCCCCGCTCGATGACGGCCTGGCCGAGAGCGGGACGCGGAGGAACCCCCGGCATGTACGTGCTCCCCCCTGCGCTTCGAAGCGCGCTCGCGAAACCCATGGGCCCGGTCCTCACGACCGAGGCCGCCCTCGCCGCGGTCGAGGGCCACCTTCTTGTCGCCGTGGGCGACGTCGTCACGCGGACCTTCCTCGAGCGCGGGCTCCGCCCCGCGCTCATGGTGGTCGACGGGAAGACGCACCGCACGCGTCCCGTCGACGACGTCGGCGCGCTTGCGAAGGACGCGCGCCTCGTGCGCGTCGCGAACCCGCCCGCGACCATCACGCGCGCGCTCTGGGACGCGGTCGCGGACGCGCTCGCGCCGGATGCGCCCGCGCGCGCGGCCGCCGCGACGCGGGGCACGCTCGTGCACGTCGACGGCGAGGAGGACCTCGCCGTGCTCCCCGCGCTCGCGCTTGCGCCCGAGGGCGCGCGCGTCGCCTACGGCCAGCCCAACGAGGGCGTGGTCGTCGTCACCGTCAACGAAGCCTCGCGGGCCCGCGCCCGCGAGCTCCTGAAGGCCATGGAGGCCCCATAATGGACATCGAAATCGTCGGAAAGAAGGAGAACGCGCTCATCGGGCGCACGGAGGTCCAGTTCCGGATCCTCCACACGGGCGCCCAGACGCCGAAGCGCGAGGACGTCCGCGACAAGCTCGCGGCCATCCTCAACGCGAAGAAGCAGAACATCGTCGTGGACAACATGGAATCCACGTTCGGCCACGGCGAGACCACGGGCTACGCGAAGGTGTACCCCTCGGTGGAGGCCCTCTCGAAGGTCGAGCCCCTCCACCTCCTCAAGCGCAACAAGCTCGAGGAGCACGCCCCGAAGAAGCGCAAGGAAAGCCAGCCGGCGCCGGCCGCGAAGAAGGCCGCCGCGCCCAGGAAGAAGTGAGGTGTTGAAGCATGGCTGACAAGAAAGGTGGCGCGAAGGGCGGCGCGAAGGGCGCCCCCGCGAAGACCGCGGCGGGCAAGCGCGGCCTCTACAAGATCGAGGGCGGCAAGCTCGTGCGCGCGCGCAAGGCGTGCCCGAAGTGCGGCCCCGGCGTGTTCCTCGCGGAGCACAAGGACCGCACGAGCTGCGGCAACTGCGGCTACACCGAGTTCAAGGCCAAGGCCGCTTAGGTCGGGGCCTTCAGCGGTGCACTCCGTGACATGAGTTTCACACCTCGGCCCCGCCTGCGGGCGGGGCCTCGGCTCATGTCCGCCCGACCTGCGGGTCGGGCACGCCGCAGCGTTCCGCAGAACGCAAGGCGAAGACGTTTTGCAGAACGTCGCCGCCGCGGCGGTTGCGACCGCCGCGGATCACTTCGTGCCAGAGAGGGGGCGCTGCGCGCGCCCCCTCTCTGGACGCCGCACGAACCTGCGGATTCGTGCTCACCGCAGCGTTCCGCAGAACGCAAGGTGAAGACGTTCCGCAGAACGTCGCCACCGCAGCGGCGTGACGCTGCGGCTCACCCCCCAGCGCCAGGGGCTCCGCCCCTGGACCCCCGCCGAGACCCGCGTTCTCTCTCGAACGGTGCCCGTGTTTCACGGCCC
>DATLGO010000103.1 GCA_035540375.1 Candidatus Thermoplasmatota archaeon | reverse complement strand
CCGGCGCCCGGTCCCGACATCCGGCGCCCGGCGCCGGGCGCCGGGTGTCGGGCGCCGGGCGTCGGGACCGGGCGCCGGGTGTCGGGACCGGGTCCCGGTGCCCGGTCCCGACACCCGGTGCCCGGTCCCGGTGCCCGGTCCCGACACCCGGCGCCCGGTCCCGGCGCCCGGCGCCCGATACCCGACACCCGGTGCCCGACACCCGGCGCCCGGTCCCGGTCCCGGCGCCCGACACCCGGCGCCCGGTACCCGACACCCGGCGCCCGACACCCGGCACCCGGACCCGGTCCCGACACCCGGCGCCCGGTCCCGACGCCCGGCGCCCGACACCCGGCGCCCGGCGCCCGGCGCCCGGTCCCGACATCCGGCGCCCGGCGTCGACGCCGTGATCCACCGGCGAGGTTTTGGGTGGGGAGCGTCTTGGCCGCCTCGCCGCTGCCGAGGTAGCGAAGTCCGGCCCAACGCGCCGGTCTTGAAAACCGGTGGTCATCCGACCTCGGGAGTTCGAATCTCCCCCTCGGCGCTCAAGGACCGAGCGGTTCGACGACGTCGCAGTCCCACACGGCCTCGTCGTGCCGGATCCCGTGGACGGCCTGGGGGAATTGGAGGACGGGCGTGCAGAGCTCGATCGCGAAGTCCCGCGTGCCGAAGGGGAGGAAGAGGTAGTTGTACGCGAAGTAGCGTCCAAGGGTCGTCCCATCGAGGTAGGCGGGGAGGGCGACCGGGTCCGCTCCCGCGAGGACGGGATCCGTGACCGTCCAGCATCCCACGGCATTGAACGCGGTGCAGCCATTCTGGTTGTACACGCTGGGCGTGCCGGTGAGGACGGTGTGGACGGCGGCGCCGGGCGGCCAGGCGGGAAGTGGCCGCGCGATCACCGTGAACCGGTCGAGCGCGGCGCCCCGGTCGTCGACGACGGCGGCGCCGATGAATTCGCCGAGATGATTGTAGTAATCGTCGGGAATGGGTCGGCCTCCGCCGCGGTACGGGTCGTCTCCGGCGCGGCCGACGAAACCGTCCGCGTCGAGGTCGCGATGGAGCCCGGTCCAGATCTCGAACCCGAGCCATCCGGGACCGGCCGCCGGGCGTCCCCCGGCGGAGCGTCCCGTGAGCGGCCCGTTGGGCTCCGCGACCCCGGCGTTCCCTGGGCGGGCGGTCGAGGGGAGGAGATCGATCCACGGCTGGTACCGTTCCGCGTACCCGCCGGCCAGCGCGTTCCCGTCCGCATCGAACAGCCGCCCCTCGTTCGAGGAGCCGCTGCCTTCCGCCCATTCGCGCGGATAAGGCGCGTAGACGAGACCGCCCACGGGGGCGACGCTCGCGAGCGCGGCCAGCGGGAGGGTGGGGCGGCACTGGTCCGGACAATACCCGGTGCTCGGCGACCCGAGCGCATTCACGGGTCCCGCGAGGGTCGCCGCATAGAGCGCCGCGAGGGGCCCGGGCGCGGCGGCGGGGTGGACGTCGAGGTCGACGAGCGAGGTCGCGGTGGGGGTGAACGGGAAGTCCCCTTCGGGCGCGGGGAAGGCGTCCGTGACCGTCGCGACGTGGTAGGTCTGGAGGAGGGAGCCGTCCGTGTGGAGGGTTTGGCCTGACTGCGCGTAGTCGAGCACCTCGCCGCCGCGATAGTAGTAGGCGAATTCGGGCATCCCGTCGGCGGGGCGGTTGACGGAAGCGTAGGAGGGGCGGCTTCCGGGGTCGATGTAGCTCACGATGTTCCCCGCCGTATCGGGCACCCATTCGTTCGCCTCGAGCCAACGGGCGACGCCGCCCGAGGGACCGGCCCTGGCTTCGTACGCGATGTCGATGACGCCGTCCAGGTCCTTGTCGTCCCACCAGCCGTACCAGGCCCTGAAGGCGCCGAGGCCGGGAAGGATGAGGTCCGGCAGGTCGCCGTCGGTGCCCCGGTGGGCGTTCGCGCCATAGTTCGTTTCGCGCACGGCGAAGAGGGCGCTCGAGGGCTGCGGGCTGTCGGGGTTCTCGACCCTCGCGCGGTACCCGTCGACCAGATTGGACGGCGAAGCGAAACCCGTCGTGGCGTAGTAGGCGTCGAGGATCTTCACGCCGGTTTCGACGAAGGCCGTTTCGACCCGCTCGGCGGGGCATCGCCCTCCGCCGCGCGCGAGCGCCTCCGAAACGCAGTTGAACTGCCCGCGCGCGTCGAGCGCGCCGCGGTCGGGCTCCCGCGCTTCGAGCGCCACATGGGCCTGGCTCGCCGCCGCGGTCGGGGTGAGGAAAGCGACGGCCACGAACAAGGCGATCCACCGGGTCTGCACGATCGAGCCTCCGAAAAGGTCAGACGTCAAGCGGCGCTTATCCGCGCTGGTTCGTTGTCGGCCGCCCGGCCGGTCGCGCACATCCGTCGATCCACCGCGAGCCTTTATGTCCGGAAAGGCAGTAGGCCGCTCCCGTGAGCGTCTTCAAGCTGCGTTCCGACTACGCGCCAGCGGGCGACCAGCCGAAGGCCATCGAGACGCTCGTGGAGGGAATGCGGGCGGGCGAACGCGACCTGACGCTTCTCGGCGTGACGGGATCGGGCAAGACGTTCACGATGGCGAACGTCATCCAGGCGCTCGGCCGCCCCACGCTCATCGTCTCGCACAACAAGACGCTCGCGGCGCAGCTCTACGAGGAGATGAAGGCGTTCTTCCCGGAGAACGCGGTCGAGTATTTCGTCTCCTATTACGACTACTACCAGCCCGAGGCGTACGTCCCCTCGAGCGACCTCTACATCGCGAAGGAAGCGGACATCAACGACGAGATCGAGAAGCTGCGGCACGCCGCCACGATGGCGCTCATGACGCGGCGGGACGTGATCATCGTCGCGTCCGTGTCCTGCATCTACGGCCTCGGCGACCCGAACGAGTACCGCGAGCAGCGCCTCGTGCTCGAGGTCAAAGAGACGTGGCCCCGCGACGAGATCCTGCGCAAGCTCGTCGCGATCCAGTACCAGCGCAACGACCAGGCGCCGGAGTGGGGCTCGTTCCGCGTGCGCGGCGACACGATCGAGGTGCGGTCGCCGGACGGCGAGACGGTGGTCCGCATCGAGCTTTTCGGCGACGAGGTCGAGGCGCTCTCGCGCATCCACCCGATCACGGGCGCGGTCGTCGAGCGCCTCCGCTCCGCGGTGATCCAGCCCGGCAAGCACTTCGTGACGCCGCCCGACGAGATGGAGCGCATCACGGGCACGATCCTCGCGGAGCTCGAGGACCGCCTCGCGGAGATGCGCCGGCGCGGGAAGCTCGTGGAGGCGCAGCGTCTCGAGCAGCGCACGAAGTACGACGTCGAGATGCTGCGCGAGGCCGGCTACTGCTCGGGCATCGAGAACTACACGCGCCACTTCACGGGCCGCAAGGTCGGCGAGCCGCCGTACACGCTCCTCGACTATTTCCCGGACGGATTCCTCACGATCCTCGACGAGAGCCACGTCACGGTGCCGCAGATCCGCGGCATGTTCAACGGCGACCGCGCCCGCAAGGAGACGCTCGTCGAGCACGGGTTCCGCCTGCCGTCCGCGCTCGACAACCGGCCGCTGCGGTTCGAGGAGTTCCGCAAGCGCGTGACCGAGATCCTCTACGTGAGCGCGACGCCGGGCCCGTACGAGCTCGAGAAGAGCGCGCGCGTCGCCGAGCAGGTCGTGCGCCCGACGGGTCTTCTCGACCCCGAGGTGCAGGTGCGGCCCTCGTCCGGCCAGGTGGACGACCTCCTCGCGGAGGCGAAGGCGCGCGTCGCGGCCGGCGAGCGCGTGCTCGTGACGACGCTCACGAAGCAGATGGCGGAGGACCTGTCGCAGTACTACGCGGCGCAGGGGCTCAAGGTGCGCTATCTCCACTCCGACATCGACACGCTCGAGCGCATCGACATCCTCGAGGATTTGCGGCGCGGCACGTTCGACCTCCTCGTCGGCGTGAACCTCCTGCGCGAGGGCCTCGACCTTCCCGAGGTGGGCCTCGTCGCGATCCTCGACGCGGACAAGGAGGGTTTCCTGCGCTCCGCGGGCTCCCTCATCCAGACGATCGGGCGCGCCGCGCGCAACGTGAACGGGCGCGTCGTGCTCTACGCGGACAAGGAGACGCCGTCGCTCGCGCACGCGGTCTCCGAGACGCGACGCCGCCGCGCGCTCCAGGAGGCGTACAACCGGGAGCACGGCATCACGCCCGAGACGATCCGCAAGGAAATCCGGCGCATGCGCCCGCGCGCCGAGGAGATCGAGGTCGCGACGATCGATCTCGCGAAGACGAGCGCGAAGGAGCTCGAGGTCGTCCTCGACGAGCTCGAGGGCAAGATGCGCGCCGCCGCCAAGGCGCTCGACTTCGAGGCCGCCGCGCGATACCGGGACCAGATCCGCGCCCTGCGAGAGAAGGCGCAGGCCGCCCATTCGGCGTGAGGTCCGGAGAAGCGTCAAGGCGCGCGCCGCGCTCGTTCGCCCGATGCTCAAGCCGACCCTCCTCGTGGTCACCGCGCTCGTCACGACCGCCGTCGCCCAGGCCGCCGCGCCCCTCGCGCCGAACCACCTCGTCCTGAACGAGGTCGTCGCGAACCCGCTCGGGACGGACCTCGGAAACGAGTGGATCGAGATCTACAATCCGACGCCGTTCGACGTGGACCTTGCCGGGTGGACCGTCACGGACCGCGACACGGGGGCCTCGGGCGGGACCGACGGGCTCTCCGGGATCGTGCCCGCCTTCGGCCACCTCGTCGTGACGCTCAAGGCGCCGCGCCTTGCGAACACGGCGGACGACGTCGCGCTCGTCGCGCCCGACGGGCTCGTCGTCGACGAGATCGCGTGGGGCGGAACCTCGGGCCGCGCCGCCGCGCCCGAAGGCCACGCGCTCGCGCGCTGGCACCTCCTTTCGCCGACCGGGCCCGCCCTCGGGAGCGAGGACGAGTGGCACGTCACCGCGACGCCCACCCCCGGCGCCGCGAACGCCGCCTGGACGCCGTGAAGCGAAGGGCTTTGTCCGGGGAGCACGATCGCGCCGCCATGCGCGCCCTCCCCGGGCTCCTCGCCCTCGCGCTCGCGCTCGCCGGCTGCCTCGGTCCCGCCGCGGACACGCCGAAGGATGACCCGCCCGTGGCCGACGCCACCGACGCGTCGTGGGCCGCGCGCGCCCTCGACGGATCCCACGACCATGCGGACCGTCTCGCGCACCAGAACCTCACGACGCCGAACTTCCGCACGGTCGGCTACGATCCCATGATCAGCGCCGCGTACGGGACGACGGTTCGCGGGAACCTGTGCGGCGACGTCGGCGTCACGCGCGAGGGCCGCGCGCTCGCGGTCGTCGAGTCCCGCGGCGACGTCGCGTTCAGCCTCCTCGACGTCACGGTGCCCGAGGAGCCGAAGTGGCTTGGCGAGTTCATCCTCCGCTCGACGCGCACGTACGACATCGCGGTCGTCCCGGACGGGCGCCACGTCGCGCTCGTGACGAGCGCGACGAAGACGCCCGACCAGCCCCCCGCCGCGGCGCCGCTCGCGCTCCGGGCCGACGCGCCCACCGCGCCCGGATTGTGGTTCCGCTCGGCCTGCGCGCCCGGCTGGCGGGCCGTCGCGGACGCGACGGCCGGGCCCGAGTCGCTTGTCCCGCAGCCCACGAGCCTCCTGCTCATCGACATCGGCGAGGCGACGAACCCCGTCGTCGTCGACCGGCGTCCGCTCGCGGGCTTCGGCCACGGCGTCTCGTCGGCGGACGTGGACGGCAGGCTCCTCGTCGCCGCGACCGCGCTCCTCTGCGCGCCGGGCGTCGGTTGTCCGACGGCCGCGCAGACGTTCCACTTCTACGAGGTCGCGCCGACCGCAACGGGCACGGGGCTCAAGCACGTCTCCACGATGACGCTCCCGCTCCCGAAGGAGCCGTCGACCACCGCGCAGCAGGTCGGCCACAACGACGCGTGGATCGGGAAACACCCCGCGACGAACAAGACGATCGCGTGGGTCGCGGCCTGGGACGACGGCATCCTCACGATCGACCTCTCGGACCTCTCGAATCCGCGCTATCTCGGCCGGTGGACGGACCACGATCCGGCGAAGGGCATGGACGACTCGGGCTCCTGGCACAGCGTGTTCCCGCTCCCGCGACTCATTGACGGCCGCCACTTCAGCGTCGTCGGCCCCGAGATCCTGTCGCGGCCCACGGATACGCCGACGGGCGTCGTGCGCGTGCTCGACACCACGGACCCCGCGAAGATGTTCGAGGTCGGCGCGTGGACGCTTCCGCACGACGTCGTCTGGAAGGAGCGCCTCCAGTGGTCCACCCACTACCTCACGGCCGTGAACACGACGGGTTTCGTGAGCCTCTACCACGGCGGCGTCTGGGCTTTCGACTTCTCCGCCGTGACGAAGGAGGCGTGGACGAACTTCCCGACCGTCGGCGTCTACATCCCTGCCTACGAATCCCCGAAGCCGCCCGCGGTGAAGATGCGCTGGACGCCCACGGTCGAGGAGGTCCATGCGCTTCCCGACGGGACGCTCGTGACGTTCGACGGCAATTCGGGCCTGTACGCGTTCCGTTTCGACCCTTCGGTCCCGGTCGCCTCGCCCGAGGCCTGGGCGCTCGCCCCGGCCAAGGCGCGCACGACGTGACCGCACGATAGAAAAGGGAAGCGACCCGACGACGGCGCGTGAGCGATCTCCTCGCGCCCGACGAGCGCGGCCTCGCCTGCCCGGCGGGCGGCTTCCACGTCGATCCGTGGCGACCCGTCCCGGTCGCCGTCGTCACGCACGCGCACGCGGACCACGCGCGGCCCGGATCCGGCCGTTACTACGCGACGGCCGCCTCGCTGCCGCTCCTCAAGCGTCGCCTCGGCCCCGACGCCGACGTCGTCGGCCTCGAAGCGCACGAGAGCGTGCGCCTCGGCGAGACGCGCGTCTCGCTCCATCCCGCCGGTCACGTCCTCGGGTCCGCTCAGGCGCGCGTCGAGGGTCCGGACGAGACGTGGGTCGTCTCGGGCGACTACAAGCTCGATCCCGATCCCACGTGCGCGCCCTTCGAGGCCGTGCCCTGCGACGTGTTCGTGACGGAATCGACGTTCGCGCTCCCGATCTACCGCTGGGACCCGCCGGAGCGCACGGGTCGGGAGCTCGCGCGATGGTGGGAATCGTGCCGCGACGACGGCCGCCCCGCGCTCCTTTTCGCCTACGCGCTCGGGAAGGCTCAGAGGCTTCTTGCGATGCTCGGCGCGGACCGCGTGTGGACGCACGGGGCCGTCGAGACGATCGTGGAGGCCTACCGCGAGGCCGGGGTCGACCTCCCGCCGACGCGTCGCGTCGCCGACGCGCCGGCCTCCGAACGCTTCGCGGGCGAGCTCGTCCTCGCGCCGCCTTCCGCCCACAGGAGCCCGTGGATGCGTCGTTTCCGCGGCGCCTCGACGGCCTTCGCGAGCGGTTGGATGCGCGTCCGGGGAGCCCGTCGCCGCGTCGGGTACGAGCGCGGCTTCGCCCTCTCGGACCACGCGGATTGGCGCGGATTGCTCGCGGCCGTCCGGGCGACGGGCGCGCGCCGCGTGCTCGCGACGCACGGCTACGCGGACGTGCTCGCGCGCCACCTCGCGCAGACGGGGCTCGAGACGGGCATCGTCGAGACGCGCTACGAGGGCGAGCGGGAGGCCGAAGCGTGAAGCGCTTCGCGGCCCTCTACGACACGCTCGACCGGACGACGAGCGTGAACGCGAAACGGAAGGCCGTCGCGGCCTACGTGCGCGAGGCGCCGCCCGCGGACGCCGCGTGGGGCGTCTGGTTCCTCTCCGGTCGCCGGCTCAAGCGTCTCGTGGACCGGCGGACGCTGAGGCGCGCGGGCCTCGCCGCGTCGGGCCTTCCGCCCTGGCTCTTCGACGCCTGCCACGAGGAGGTCGGAGACCTCGCGGAGACGCTTGCGCTCATCGCGGCGGGAGGAGACGGGAGCGACGACATTCCCCTCTCCCGCTGGGTCGAGGAGCGGCTCGAGCCGCTCGCGAGCGCTTCCGCTGCCGAAGCGCGCCGGCGCCTCGTCGCGTGGTGGGCGGGCCTCGCGCCTCGCGAGGCGTTCGTCCTCAACAAGATCGTCACCGGCTCGTTCCGCGTCGGCGTCAGCGAGACCCTCGTCGTCCGGGCCCTCGCGGACGTCGCGGGCGCGGAGCCCGCGGCGATCGCGCGTCGCATCGCGGGCGAATGGCGGCCCGACGCGGCGTTCATCGCGGGTCTCCTCGCGGGCGAAGGCGCCGCGCAGGACCCCGCGAGCCCGTATCCGTTCTTCCTCGCGCACCCCGCCCCCGACGATCCGTCCGCGCTGGGATCGGTCTCCGACTTCCTCGTCGAATGGAAATGGGACGGCATCCGCGCGCAGGTCATCCGCCGCGCGGGCGCCGTCCACGTGTGGACGCGCGGGGACGTGCTCGCCACCGCGCGCTTTCCGGAGATCGCGACGGCCGCGCGCACGCTCCCCGACGGAACCGTCCTCGACGGCGAGGTGCTCGCCTGGCGCGGAGCGGGACCCCTGCCCTTCGCGCGCCTCGCGCGCCGGACCGGACGCGAGCGCCTCACGCCCGCGGCCCTCGCGGAGGCGCCAGTCGCCTTCGTCGCGTTCGACCTCCTCGAGGACGGGGGGGAGGACCTTCGCCAACACCCGCTCGCGGAGCGTCGTCGTCGGCTCGAGGCGCGCCTCGCGGACGGTCCGCGGGCGCTGCGCGTGTCGCCCGTCCTCGCGGTCGCGGACTGGGACCATGCCGCGATGCTGCGGCGCGGCGCGCGCGATCGAGGCGCGGAAGGCCTGATGCTGAAGCGTTCGACGTCGCCCTACCGCGCGGGTCGTCCGCGCGGCGATTGGTGGAAGTGGAAGGTCGAGCCCCTCACGGTGGACGCGGTCCTCGTGTCGAGCGAGCCCGGATCGGGCCGTCGCGCGGGCCTCTACACGGACCACACGTTCGCGCTCGTCGACGGCCACCGCCTCGTCCCGGTCGCGAAGGCGTACGGCGGCCTGACGGACGCCGAGAACGTGGAGCTCGACCGCTGGATCCGTCGGCACACGAGGGCCCGGCACGGCCCCGTGCGGTCGGTCGAGCCGAAGCTCGTCTTCGAGATCGCGTTCGAAGGCGTGCAGGCGAGCTCGCGCCACGCAAGCGGCGTCGCGGTGCGATTCCCGCGCATCGCGCGGTGGCGACGCGACAAGCGTCCCGAGGACGCGGACCCGCTCGAGCGTCTCGTCGAGCGTCTTCCCGAGGAGCCTGGCCGCCCCGAGACGACGCTCGACCGTTTCCTCTGAGTCAACCTTATTCACCGGGTCCGGTCTCCGGGGCGCGTGGTGGCCGTCGTCGAGGTCCGGCGCGGGGACGCGATCGAGAGCCTGCACCGCGTGCACCTCGCGGTCGCGGACGCGACGGGCCGGGTCGTGGCGGGCGCGGGCGACGCGGGTTTCGTGACGTTCGCCCGGAGCGTTCTCAAGCCTCTCCAGGCGCTGCCGCTCCTGCGCGCTCCCGGCTTCGGGAAGCTCGGCCTCGAGCCGCGGGAGATCGCGGTCGCGATGGCGAGCCACTCGGGCGAAGCCGGACACGTCGAGGCCGTCCGCGCGCTCCTCGCGAAAGGCGGCGTCGAGGAGGAGCGTCTCGCGTGCGGCGCCCACGCGCCGTACCACGCGCCGACGGCCGCGAGGCTCGGCGATGGACGCGCCCTCGCGATCCACAACAATTGCAGCGGGAAGCACGCGGCGATGCTCGTCGCCTGCCGCCTGAACGGGTGGAGCCTCGAGGGCTACCTCGATCCCGCCCATCCGCTCGAGCGCGCGATCGCCGAGGCCGTCGCGCGCTACTCGGGCCTCCGGCTCGACGCCCTTCGATGGGGCGTGGACGGCTGCGGCGCGCCGAACGCCGCGCTTCCCCTGCGGTCGCTTGCGACGGCCCTCGCGAGGCTCGGCCGCGTGGACGCCTGGCGCGACGCGCCCCCGAAAGACGCCGAAGCGCTCGCGCCGCTTTTTGCCGCGTGGGGCGGGTCGCCCTGGCACGTGGCGGGCACGGGACGCTTCGACACCGATCTCATGGAGGCCTCGGAGGGCCGGCTCCTCGCGAAGGCGGGCGGCGAGGGCATCGAGGGCGTCATCGACCTCGAGACCGGCCGCGCCCTCGTCGTAAAGGTGGAGGACGGCGCGTGGCGCGCCGTGCCGCCCGCCGTCGTCGAGGCCTGCCGCCAGCTCGCCTGGCTCGACCCCCGCGCCCTCGAGGTGCTCGGAGAATGGTGGCGCCCCGCCGTCCCGAACCATGCCGGCGCGATCGTGGGGCGTCTCGAACCCCGCCTTTCGGTCGCGGAGCAGGCTCCGGCGCTCGGCGGCCACGGCGACCCGCAGCTCGGACGCTAGCCCGCGCGGCCGCAGGTTCGCCCACCTCCGGCGGAACGCCCAAATAGCATCACGGCGGATGGTCGCCCCCGGGACCGGTTCACGCCATGAAGGATCAGATCGTCATCCGTGGCGCGCGGGAGCACAACCTGAAGAACATCGACGTGACCCTGCCGCGCAACGAGCTTGTCGTCATCACCGGCCTTTCGGGATCCGGCAAGTCCTCCCTCGCGTTCGACACGCTCTACGCGGAAGGCCAGCGGCGCTACGTCGAGTCCCTCTCCGCCTACGCGCGCCAGTTCCTCGGCCAGATGGAGAAGCCCGACGTGGACTCCATCGAGGGCCTTTCGCCCGCCATCTCGATCGACCAGAAGACGACGTCGAAGAACCCGCGCTCGACCGTCGGCACGATCACGGAGATCTACGACTACCTGCGCGTGCTCTTCGCGAACACGGGCATCCCCCACTGCCCCAACGACGGCACGGTCATCGAGAAGCAGACCGCGGAGCAGATCGTCGACCGCCTTCTCGCGCTTCCCGAGGGAACGAAGCTGCAGGTCCTCGCGCCCGTCGTGAAGGACCGCAAGGGGGAGTACAAGAAGCTCATCCTCGACCTCAAGTCGAAGGGCTACCAGCGCCTGCGGGTCGACGGCGCCTTCGGGACCGTCGACGACGACTGGAAGATGGCGCGGTACGAGAAGCACTCGATCGACGTCGTGCTCGACCGCCTCGTCTCGAAAAAGGGAGACGACGCGTTCCGGACGCGCCTCACGGACGCCGTCGAGCAGGCCCTGAAGCTCGGCGAGGGCCAGCTCTCGGTCGTCGCGGACAAGGAGGAGTTGGTCCTCTCCGAGAAGCTCGCCTGCGTGAAGTGCGGCTTCTCGATGCCGGAGATCGCCCCGCGCAACTTCTCCTTCAACGGGCCGCACGGCGCGTGTCCCGACTGCACGGGCCTCGGCTTCAACCTCGAGGTGGACCCCGGCGTCGTCATCGTGGACGCCGGCAAGTCCCTCTCGAACGGCGCCCTCCACGGCACGGTCCTCTCCTCCTCGCCGTGGATCCTCAAGGAGCTCCAATGGGTCGCGAAGCACTACGGCTTCGACCTGCGCACGCCCTGGAAGCTCATGACGGAGCGCCAGCGCAACGCCGTCCTCTACGGCTCGAAGGAGGACATCTCGATGCGCTTCACTTCGAAGACCGGCTCCTTCACGTGGGAAGGAACGGAGCGTTTCGAAGGGATCGTCGCGCGTCTCGAGCGCTATTACAAGGACACCGAGAGCGAGGGCAAGCGCGAGAAGATCCAGGCGCTCATGGCGACGAAGCCCTGCAAGGGATGCAAGGGCTCGCGACTCAAGCGCGAGGTCCTCGGCGTCACGGTGCACGACCGGAGCATCGCGGACCTCTGCGCGGTTCCCGTCGGTCGTCTCGTCGACTGGTTCAACGGCATGGAGTCGCGGCTCACGGACCGCGAGCGGCTCATCAGCCGCGAGGTCGTGAAGGAGATCCGCGCCCGCCTGCGCTTCATGGTGGATGTCGGCCTCGATTACCTCACCCTCGACCGCGCCTCCGCGACGCTCTCGGGCGGGGAGGCGCAGCGGATCCGGCTCGCGACGCAGATCGGGTCCGGCCTCGTCGGCGTCCTCTACATCCTGGACGAGCCCTCGATCGGCCTCCATCAGCGCGACAACCAGCGCCTCATCCGCTCCCTCAAGGGATTGCAGGACCTCGGGAACACGCTCATCGTCGTCGAGCACGACGAGGAGATGATCCGGGCGGCGGACTACGTGCTCGACCTCGGCCCCGGCGCGGGCGAGGCGGGGGGCCACGTCGTCGCGCACGGGACGCCCGCCGAGGTCGAGTCGAATCCGAAGAGCCTCACGGGCGCGTACCTTTCGGGCCGCGAGGCGATCGAGGTCCCGAAGGAGCGCCGCCCCGGCAACGGGAAGGCGCTCGTCGTGCGCGCCCCGAGCGAGAACAACCTCAAGGGCGAGGACGTCGAGCTTCCCCTCGGGCGGTTCGTGTGCGTCACCGGCGTCTCGGGGTCCGGCAAGTCGACGCTCGTGAACGATATCCTCTACAAGGCGCTCGCGCGCCAGTTCTACGGCTCGACGGAGCATCCCGGCGCCCACAAGGGCCTCGAGGGCGTCGACGAGATCGACAAGGTCATCATCATCGACCAGTCGCCGATCGGCCGCACGCCGCGTTCGATCCCCGCCACCTACACGGGCGTGTTCACGCACATCCGCGAGCTGTTCTCCGCGACGCCGGACGCGAAGACGCGCGGCTACGATCCGGGGCGCTTCTCCTTCAACAAGGCGGGGGGCCGCTGCGAGGCGTGCGAGGGCGACGGGATGGTGCAGATCGAGATGCACTTCCTCGCCGACGTCTACGTGCACTGCGACGTCTGCAAGGGCGCCCGGTACAACCGCGAGACGCTCGAGGTGAAGTACAAGGGCAAGACGATCAAGGACGTCCTCGACATGAGCATCGAGGAAGCGCTCGCCTTCTTCGAGAACGTGCCGCACGTCGCGCGATCCCTCCAGACCCTCCACGACGTCGGGCTCGGGTACATGCGCCTCGGCCAGTCCTCGACGACGCTTTCGGGCGGCGAGGCGCAACGCGTGAAGCTCGCGACGGAGCTGCAGAAGCGCGCGACGGGCCGCACCCTCTACATCCTCGACGAGCCCACGACCGGCCTCCACTTCGCGGACATCCGGCGCCTCCTCGAGGTTCTGAACCGTCTCGCGGACACGGGGAACACCGTGCTCGTGATCGAGCACAACCTCGACGTGATCAAATGCGCGGACTGGATCGTCGACCTCGGGCCCGAGGGCGGCGAGAAGGGCGGTCACGTCGTCGCGGCCGGCACGCCGGAGGCGCTCGCCGCGACGCCGGGGTCCTACACGGGCCAGTTCCTGAAGCCGCTCCTCGCGCCGCGCCGCGTCGCGCCCGTCGCGAAGATCCCGAAGACGCGAGCCCGCAAGCGGTAGGTGGGACGTGGCGCGCGGGAAGGTCGACGTCGAGGCGTTCGTCGCGCACACGCGCCGCGTGGTGGACGCGAACGCGACGATCCGCCGCCGCGTCGCGCGCGAGACCGGCATCGACGTCCATCTCCCGTACGACTATGCATGGGACGTGCACGAGCGGTGGCTCCGCCATTACCAGCCCCGCGAGAAGGGCTCACTCCTTTTCGTGGCGCTGAACCCGGGACCGTACGGAGCGACGCAGACCGGCGTCCCGTTCACGGACGTGCGCACCGCGCGCTCGCGTCTTCCGAAGCTCGGCTTCGACGAGGAGATCCCCGGTCGCGCGCCCAAGTCCCTTCGCGACCTGCTCGTGCTCACCTACGAGCGGTCGAGCCTCTGCGTCTACACGATGATCGACCACGGTTGGGGCGGCCCCGAGGCCTTCGGCGCCGACGTGTGCGTGTTCCCGTATTCGCCGCTCCTTTACGTGGATCGCGACAGGAAGCCCTGGAACGTGACCCCGGAGGAGGCGCGACTGCGGCGCCGCGCCGACCTCGAGGAGGCGTTCCGCGCGAACGTGCGTGGCCTCCTCGACATCCTGGCGCCGCGCGGCGCCGTCGCCGTGGGACGGCACGCGGGGGAGCGGCTTCCCGCGGCGCTCCCCGACGGATTCCCCGTGGTCGAGGTCCGCCATCCGGCGCGCGAGCCGCCGAAGACATGGGGCCGGGACGTCGTGAAGGCCATCCGCGCGAGGGGCCTCCTCTGAGCCGCGAAAGAGCTTTGGCCGCGCGGGGACCATCGCCCCGCGTGATCGCGCTCGACCCTGCCGACTACCCCGAGGAGCCGGGCGTCTACCTCTTCAAGGACGCCGACGGCAGGGTCCTCTACGTCGGGAAGTCGGCGAACCTCCGCGCGAGGCTTTCGCAATACAAGCCCGGGGAGGTCGAGGTCCGGAAGGAGGGTCTCCTCGCGCGCGCCGCGACGGTGGACGTCATCCTCACCGCGACGGAGAAGGAGGCGCTCCTCCTCGAAAGCGCGCTCATCAAGAAGGAAAAGCCGCGGTACAACGTGCGCCTCACCGACGACAAGCGGTACCCTTACCTCCATCTCACCGCGGACGACTACCCGCGCATCCGCGTCGTGCGCGACGTGCCGCCCGCGGGCGCGACCTTCGGCCCGTTCCCGGACGCGGGCGCGGCGCGCAAGACCCTGCAGGTCGTGCGCGAGGTCTTCCGCATCCGCGACTGCAAGGAGCTCATCCCCGGCGGGTGCCTATCGTATCAGCTCGCCCTCTGCTGGGGTCCCTGCATCAAGGAGGCCGCCGAGCGGCGGGCGAAGGCGCCCGACAAGGAGCCCGACCTCGCGACGAGCGAGCCCGACGCCGCCTACGCGCGCGCCGCGGCCGACGCGACGCGCTTCCTCAAGGGCGATACGACCGCCATCTCGAGGAGCCTCACGCGCGAGATGGAAGAGGCCTCGAGAAGCGAGGCCTTCGAGCGGGCCGCGCTCTTCCGGGACCGGCTGCGCGCCGTCACCTCGACGCTCGCGCGTCAAGCCGTCTTCTCGAAGTCGGTGGACGATTTCGACGCGTTCGTCGTCGTCCGCGAAGGAGGCCTCGCGGTGGGCGTCGTGACGCTCTCGCGCGGGGGGCGCGTCGTCGGACAGGAGCATTTCTTCTTTCGTCGGGGATCCGCCGACAAGCCCGAAGCCGAGCTCGTCGGCGAATTCGTCCGTCGCTACTACGAGAACCTTCCCGCGATCCCGCCGACGCTCGTCGTCGAGGTCGTCCTTCCGGACGCCGCGGCGATCGAGGCCGTGCTCGCGGAGCGACGCGGCGGGAGGGTCTCGATCGAAGCTCCGCACCGCGGGGACAAGCGCCGCGTCCTCGACCTCGCGCGCAAGAACGCCGCGTTCAAGCTCGGGTCCGAGCGCCTGAAGCGCGGCGAGGTGGAGCACGCGGAGGAGCTTGCGGACCTCGCGCGCGCCCTCGGCCTGGCCTCGCCGCCCAAGGTCATCGAGTGCTTCGACATCTCGCACCTTGGAGGCGCGGGCGTCGTCGCGAGCCTCGTGGTGCTCGTCGACGGATCGCCCGCGAAGAGCCGGTACCGGACGTTCAAGGTCCGCGAGGACAGGAACGACGACTACGCGGCGATGCGCGAGGTCGTGGAGCGCCGCTACGCGCGCGTCCTCAAGGAGGCGTCCGCGCTGCCCGACCTCGTGCTCATCGACGGCGGCGTCGGCCAGCTCAAGGCCGCGAAGGACGCGCTCGACGCCCTCGGGCTCGCCTCCCTCCCGGTCGTCGCGCTCGCGAAGCGCGAGGAGGAGCTGTGGCTCCCGGGACGCGTCAGGCCGGTCGATCTGCCGCGAAGCGCGCCGGGGCTCCAGCCCGCCATGCGGGCGCGCGACGAGGCCCACCGTTTCGCCCTCCGGTATCAGCGGCGCCTGCGCGCGAAGGCGCTCACGCAGAGCGCGCTCGACGGCATCGAGGGCGTGGGCCCCGCGAAGAAGCGCGTCCTCCTTGCGCACTTCGGGAGCGTCGAGGCCGTCCGGGAGGCCCGCGAGGAGGACCTCGCGCGCGTTCCTGGCGTGAGCCGCGCGCTCGCCCGCCGCATCCGCGAGGCGCTCGGGGCCTAGAAGGTGTAGCGGACCGTCCAGGGTCCCACGCCGGGATCCTGGCTTCCGGCCTTCACGAGGCCGAAGAGCGAGCTCGTCGTCGCGGTCGCGCCCGTCTCCCGGTTCGCGTAGAGCGTGCCGGTCGCGTACGCGTCGACGATGACGCCGCAGACGACGCCAATGTGCCAGTCGCGGTTCGACTTCGGGTACGCCGTGATCTTCGTGTCCCGGAGCTGGATGTGGATGTCGCCCGTGTAGCAGCCGTTGATCTCGATCACGAGGTGGTACCGCGCGTAGAACACCGTCGTGCACTGCTTGACGAGCGGCGCCGTTCCCCCGCATTGCGTCTGGGTCAACTCGAGCGGAGCGAGCGCGTCCCGCGCGACGACGATGTCGTCGACGATCGGCGCTTCGCGCTCGCCGATGGCGAGGGGCGCGGCGAGGATGCAGGCGAGGGCGAGCACGGCGACATGGCGGCGGTTATGGGCGGACATGGCGAGCCTCCGTGCCAGGAAGTCGCATGCGCGGGTTTGAACGTTTCTCGCGATTCAATAGTCGTAGGTCACGGACCAGGGTCCGAGCCCCTTGTCCTGCCCCGCGAGGTTGAAGAGCGTCCGCGTCTCGGCGCGCGCCTCGACGGGGCCCGGGAAGACGTCGCCCGACGGGGTCGATCCCAGGACCTGACCGCACGCGAGTCCGAGCGTCACCGTCTTCGTGCCGCGCGGCCACTGGCTGAGGTTCGTGTTCCTGAGCGTCACCGTGAGGTCGCCGGTGAAGCATCCCGACACGGTGACGACCACGCCGGCCGAGGTCAGCGTGAACGTCGCGACGCAGGCCTTCACCGCCGGAGCCGTCCCCCCGCAGGCGACCGAGGAGAGATCGGCGGGCGCGAGCGGGTCCCATCCGCGCGCCTCCGCGCGGACGGGGGCCGGGGCCTCCGCGAGGGCGACGGGCGCCGCGATCAGCGCGAGCGCCAGGGCGAGCCGCAGGTTGTCCACGTCGCGAGCCTCCGACCCGCGGAGGCGGTGCCGCCCCTTCAGCCTTGGGGCCGGATGCCGCGCCGGGAAGCCCCAGGCTTTAAGTCGCCCCGGACCATCCCGCCGGCAAGCCATTCGTGGCGGATGTGACCCCATGCCTCCCGGAAAAGGCGGACTCGAGGGCATCGTCGTCGGCAAGACCTCGCTGAGCGCCATCGACGGCCAGGCCGGGCGGCTCTCCTACCGCGGCTACGACATCCACGATCTCGCGGCGCACGCGACGTTCGAGGAGACGGCGCACCTTCTCTGGCACGGCCGGCTCCCGAAGCGCGACGAGCTCTCCGACCTCCGCGCGCGCCTCGCGGCGGAGCGCGCGATCCCCACGGACTTCCTCCCGTTCCTCAAGAACATCGCCGGCCGGGCCTCGCCCATGGAGGCGCTGCGAACCGCGACGAGCGCCCTCGCGTCCTATGACGGCGACCGGGACCGCAACGAGCCGCAGGCGAACCTGCGCAAGGCGATCCGGCTCACGGCGAAGTACGCGACCATCATCGCGGCGTACCACCAGCTCCGCACGGGGCACGATCCCATCCCGCCCCGCGCCGACCTCAGCCACGCGGCGAACTTCCTCTACATGCTCCAGGGCAAGGAGCCCGACCCGGAGATCGCGCGCGACTTCGACGTCTGCCTCGTCCTCCACGTCGACCATGGGTTTAACGCCTCGACGTTCAGCGCCCGCGTCACGGCCTCCACGCTCTCCGACATGCATTCGGCGATCACGAGCGCGGTCGGGACGCTCAAGGGCCCCCTCCACGGAGGCGCGAACGAGGCCGTGATGCACATGCTCGAGGACATCGGGTCCGCGGACCGGGCGCGCGACTACGTGCGCACGAAGCTCACGGAGCACGCGAAGATCCCCGGCTTCGGTCACCGCATCTACAAAACCCTCGACCCGCGCGCGGTCCACCTCAAGGACATGAGCGAGCGCCTCGGGCGACGCTCCGGGAACCTGCGCTGGTACGAGATGTCCACCGCGATCCAGAAGGTCATGAAGGAGGAGAAGGGCCTCGACGCGAACGTCGACTTCTACTCCGCCTCGACCTACCACAGCATGGGCATCCCCACGGACCTGTTCACCCCCATCTTCGCGCTCGCGCGCGTCGCCGGGTGGACGGCCCACGTGATGGAGCAGCTCGGCGACAACCGCCTCATCCGTCCCGACGCCGAATACGTCGGACCGGTCGATCAGCACTACGCCCCGCTCGAGAAGCGGTGACCGAAAAGCTCCTATCGACGACGCGACAGAGCCCGCCGGGATGAAGCCGCCCGGTCGCGCCCCGTCCCGCGAAGAGGAGGAGGCCGCGCGGCGGCTCGAAGAGGCGTGGAACACGCTGCACGCCACGTGGCACGCGTTCCGGCACGCCCCCAGGGAGGAGACCCTGCATCTGGAGCGCGCGCTCGATACGGCGGCCCACCGCATCGAGGACGCGGGCGCCGCGCTCGAGCGCGCGGCGCGGGTCAGAACTGGAAGTAGATGAACGGCACGGTGTCGCTCGGCGCGAGCGCGAACACCGCGAGGAGCAGGGCGCCCATGGCCGCCGCCCACGGCGCCGGCCTGACCGCCCCGAGACGCGCGGCGAGGCCGCCGAGGCCCGCGCTCGCGAGCCCGACGACGACGAATCCGACAATGAGCGGCGCCGCCGTCGCGAGGTCGGCGCCTGCCGGCGCCCCGTCGAGGCTCCAGGCGAATCCGTCGAGGAAGAGATACTTGCGGGCCATGTAGAGCGCGTCCTCCAGGCTCGCGGCGCGGAAGAGGAGCCAACCGAGGAAGACTGCGTACTGCGTCGCGAACCATCCCGCGGCGAGGGCGAGGCCGCGCGGAACGAAGGAGGTCCTCGCGCGAAGCGCGGGACTTCCGAAGCGGTCGGCCACGAGGAGCGCGCCGTGGAGGACGCCCCAGAGCACGAACGTCCAGCTCGCGCCGTGCCAGAGGCCCCCGAGCGCCATCGTCGCCATGAGCGCGAACACGGTTCGACCGGAGCCGTTGCGACTGCCTCCGAGCGGCTTGTAGAGGTAGTCGCGCAACCACGTCGAGAGCGTGATGTGCCAACGCCGCCAGAACGCGCGCGGACTCGTCGCGAGATAGGGGAAGTCGAAATTCTCGGGAAGGTCGAGGTTGAGGAGCTTCGCGCTCCCGAGCGCGATGTGCGTGTAGCCCGCGAAGTCGCAATAGATCTGCACGCCGAAGGCGAGGACGCCGAGAAACACCCACGCGCTCGAAAGCTCCCACGCGCCGGGCTTGAGGAAGACCGCGTCGACGAACGGCGCGAGCCCGTCCGCGACGACGAGCTTTTCGACGAGGCCGAGCGCGATGAGCGAGAGGCCCGGCGCGAGGTTCGAGGATCGGAACGCGATGCGCTCGTGGATCTGGTGGAGGAACTGCTTCGGCCGCACGATCGGCCCCGCGACGAGGTGCGGGAAGAAGGCGATGAACGTCGCGTACTCGACGAACGACGTGGACGGCTCGAGTTCCCGGCGGTACACGTCGACGAGGTAGCTCACGCTTTCGAAGGTGTAGAAGGAGATCGCGAGCGTGGGGAGGAGGCCGTCGAACGGCAACGCGACGCCCTCCGGCGGGAGGCCGGTCGCGATCGCGAGGGACCGAACGAAGAACCCGGCGTATTTCACGAGGACGAGCGTCCCGAGGCTCGCGACGAGTCCCGCGACGAGGAGCGCGCGGCGCTTGCGGGCATCGCCTTCGCGGGCGATCGCGAGGCCGAGGCGCCAGTCGACGATGGTCGTCGCGAGGAGAAGGATGAATGCGCCGCCGCCGGTGACCGCGAAGAAGATCCAGCTCGACGCGAGAAGGCCGATGACGCGGAGACGGTTCGAGCGGAGGACCGCGACAAGGAGGATGGTCGCCGCGAGGAGCGCATAGTACGGAAGGTCCCCGAAGGCGGTCACGCGCGCGCCTCCAGGAGGCCCGCGACGAGGTCGGCAAGGCGGGCGCTGAGCTTCTCGCGGCCCGCCCGGTTCGCGTGCACGTGGTCCGCGAAGTCGTCGGGCGCCGCGATTCCCTGGGCCCCGACGAAGGGGACTCCGTGGCGCAGGCTCGCCTCGGCGGCGCGCGCGCGGAAGGCCGCGAGCGAATCGGCGGGGACGAGGTCATCGAAGGCCGGGTTGAGGGGGCTCTCGACGACGAGGGTCGGGATCCCCGCTTCGGCGAGGGTCCGCAGGACGAGCTCGAAGGCGCGCGTGTTTTCGTTCTCGCGGTCGCCGACGGTCTCCCATCCGCGAGGAAACGACGCGAGGGCGGCTTCGAGCGCGGGCCCAGAGAGCGACTCGGCCGAGGTCGTCCAGGGATCCTTCACGCTCGAGACGCGCAAACTTCGGTCGCGGGACCGGCGCTCGTTCTCGTCCTCGAGGCCGAGCGCGGAGGCCACCGCGTCGCGAAGCGCGTCCCGGATGGCTTGCCGCTCCATCGAAAGCCGCTCGGGCGAGAGTCGCGCGAAGGGCGGGGGATCGAGGGCCTCGATGTGCGCAGGGCCCAGAAGCATCGCCGCCTCGCTGCCCGGGGCCGGCGCGGCCGCAAGGTGCGCGACGGGCATGAACCGGTTCACGAGGCCGTCAGGCGGCGTGTCGCGGAACGTGAAGGGGCCGACGGTGTAGACGACGAGGGCGGGCCGCGCCTCGACGAGGAGCGGAAGCTCCGGGATGCGGCGAAGCGGCGTGTCGCCGCCCACCGCGAGGTTGAACGTCTCGTGCGGAAGGCCTCGCTCCCTGAGAAGGCGGTCGACGATGTACGCGTCGACGCCCTCGCGCGCGTCGCTCGCGCCGATCACGATGACGCGCGGCGCGTCGCCGCCCCTCGCGCCCGAAAGGAACGTGTAGGCGCGACGCGCGGCCGCGGCTTCCGCGTCCACGTCCTCCGCCTGGTGGACGGCCCATGCGGAGATCGCGTCGTAGGCGACCGCCGCCGCAATAAGCGCGACGACGAAGGCCGCAGCGTACGCGAGGCCGCCCCTGTCCATCGCCCGGGGTCTCGGGGGCCCTCCTCATGACCGTTGTGGGCCCGGACGAGGGCGCTCGAACCCGGAGAGGCCCTCCGCCCTCATTCCCCGCGCAAGGCCTGCGACCTTGAAGCGTTCGCCCATGCCCCCGGGAAGGGCGAGGGTCCGCATCGCGAAGAGGCCTTCGAGGTCGCCCGAGACGCGGGCCGCCTCCATCTCGTCCACGAGGCCGTTCCCCAGGAGGAACGACCCCTGGTTGACGGGCCCCGCGACCGCGAAGCCCGCGCGCCGGCCGGCTTCGGCCACCGCGTCGAAGTCCACGTCGGCCGTGAGGTCCGCCGAGCCGGGGTCGGCGAGCGGGTCCACGATCGCGTGCTGCCGATACGCGCGGAGCGTCCCGCGCGGCAGGTGCTCGCCGCGGATCTCGTGCGCGGCGCCGCCGTAATCGAGGACGATCGCGACGCCGCGCGTGAGCGCGCTCGAAAGGTCGGCGATCCACGCGAGGGCTGCGGGCGAGGCCTCCGCGCGACAGCCCGAAGGCAAATCGCCGACGAGCGCGGCGAGGGCCGCGTCGGCGGGCCCGAGCGGCACCTCGACGAAGCGGCCCGCGGCGTCGAGGCCGACGCCCAGTTCGACGAACCCTTCCGCCGTCGCCTCGACGCGGCGCGCGGGGAACGCGTCGAGGAGTTCGTTCGCGACGACGACCCCCGTGATCGGCGCGAAGTCGCCGATCGCGGGCCGCGTGTCGAGGCCGCGCGCGCGCTGGGCCGCCGCGAGGCCCGGAGCGCGCTCGACGACGCCCACCGCGAAGCCCTCCGCCGCGAGCGCCGAGGCCAGCGCCCCGGTGCCGCCGCCCGCGTCGATCACGCGGAACCCCGGCGGGTCGCCGAGGCGGGCGCGCACGTCGCGCGCGAAGCGCGCGAGGCACCGCGCGAAGGCGGGCTCGTTCGTGGCCGTCGCGAAGTCGCCCGCGCGACCGATCGCGGGGCCGCGCGCATAGTATCCGTCCTCGGGGTCGAAGAGCGCGGCCTCCATGTACGCGTCGAAGCGGAGCGGACCCTCGCGCGCGATCCGCGCCCTGAGCCGGTCCGCGAGGGTCACGCGCCGGGAAGCGGGGGGCGGGCCTTAAGGGGTTTCATGCGCTCGCGCCCCGCGTGCGCGTTGTGGACGGATCGCAGGGGGAAGGCGGGGGGCAGGTGCTCCGCGTCGCCCTTGCGCTTTCGGCCGTTGCGCGCGTGCCGGTGCGCGTCGTGAATGTGCGCGGCCGACGCGACCCGCCCGGGCTCAAGCCGCAGCACGTCGCCGCGGCGCTCGCCGTCGCGGAGCTCTGCGACGGGGAGATCGGGGGCGTCCACCCCGGCTCGACGGAGGTGACGCTCCGGCCCGGCCTCGCGCTCGCAAGCGAGCGGAGCTTCAGGGTCGGGACCGCGGGGAGCGTCGCGCTCGTCCTCCAGGCGGTGCTCCCGGTCGCGCTCGCTTCGCGGGAGCGGCACGTCCTCCGGGTCGAAGGGGGCACCGACGTGCCGAAGGCGCCTTCGTGGACCTACGTGTCGCGGGTCCTCGAGCCCGCGCTCGACCGCCTCGGCGCGCGGGTCGCGTTCTCGCTCGAGCGCCGGGGTTACGTGCCCGTCGGCCGCGGCGTCGTGACCGCGACCGTCGAGCCGACGCCGCTCGACCGCGTCCGCCTTCTCGACCGCGGACGGCTTGCGGGGATCGAAGGCGTCGCGCACGCCCACGGCCTCCCGCGGCACGTCCTCTCGCGCGCGACGGACGCGGCCCGCGACGCGCTCGCGTCGGCGGGCCTCGCGGCGACGTTCGAGGAGGACCACCACCGCGGCCCGGGCATCGGCATGGGCTTCGACCTCGTCGCGCGCTACGCGAGCGGCGCCGTCCTCGGCGCGAGCGCGCTCGGCCGCCGCGGCTACCCGGCCGAGGAGGTCGGGCGGGAAGCGGTCGCGACGCTCCTTGCGGAGGACGCGACGGGTGCGCCCGTGGACGAGCATCTCGCGGACCAGCTTCCCGTCCTCATGGCCGTCGCGGGAGGCGGCGCCTATCGGGCCAGGCGGCTCTCGCTCCACGCTTCGACGGCGCTCGACCTCGTCGCGGCGTTCGGGCACCGCGTCGAGCGGACCGAAGACGCGTCGGGCGTGCTCGTCGAGATCGGCTGATCACGTCTCGATCGGGAGGATCCGCGCGGGTTCGGGGTCGACCTCGGTGACGAACGTCTCGCCGAACGGTTTCAGCGCCGCGAGGAGGGCGTCGCGGCGGCCGACCGCGAAGAGGCTTCCGCCGAGCATGCTCATGGACGCGTGCCCGTGCTGGCGCGCCGTCTCGACCGCGTCGAGCAGGCGGCCCTTCAGAAGGCCGGTTTCGATCGCGAACGCGTGGCTGAGGTCGAAGAAGCGCTCCACGGTCGGCTCCGCGAGCAGGGCGTCCACGGCGCGAGCGCCCGCCGCGTTGATCGCGCGACGCTTCGCGGGATCCGCGAGGACGCTCTTCGTCTCGAGGGGTTCGTCGACGACGCAGAGCACGAGCTCGCCGTAGCCCATGAACGACTGGACCGCGCCGTAGGGCGGGAGTCCAGGGGCGCGTCGGATCTCCCAACCGCCGTGGATCGCGCCCGCGACGTCGCCGAGCCCGGACCGGTTCGCGATCTCCGCGGCATGCGCGGCGCGCACGGCTTCGGTGCGGCCGACGCCCAGCGCCTTCGCCGCGGCCATCGCGGCCGAGAGCGCGCCCGCCGCGCTCATGCCGAACCCCTGCGACACGGGGAGCTGCGTCTCCGTGAAGACGCGCATCGCGACCTTCGCGCGCTCGCCCGCGGGCGCGTCGCGGTCGTACGGGACCTTCCCGTCCGCGATCGCGGCCTTGAGGACCTCGCGCACGGCGTGCCGCGTGACGGGCGCCTCGGAGCGCGACTTGTCGAGCGAGATGTCGAGCGAGAACCTCCGCGCGGGCTCGACCTCGACGAACGAGAGCGCGCCGAGTTTCGTCGCGAAGCCCGCGCCGCGCGAGCCCTTCCGGTCCCACTCCGAGGCCTCGTCGCGGATCTCGAAGAATCCCGTGACGTGGCCGGGCGAGAACGCGGCGGCGCGGCGCGGCGTCACGCGGCGCCCCCGAGGACCTTCGCGAGGCGGTCGAGGATGCCGCGCGCGACGCGGTCCTTCGGGCCCGCAAGCGGCGCGACCCCCTTCGCGTCGACGACGAGCACCGACGCCTCGGCGCGCCCCGCGTTCGCGACGTCGTTCGCGACGACAAACGCGGCGCCGTTCGCGGCGAGGGCCTCGCGCGCCCTCGCCGCGAGGGCGTCGGGCGCAAGGCCGCTTTCGGCCTTGAACGTCACGAGCGCGCCGTCGAACGCCGCGCGGATGGCCTTCGCGACCTTGGGCGTCGGCGCGAGGCGCACGACGGTTTCGCCCTCGGAAGTCGGGATCTTGCCGCGCTGCGGCGCGGCCGGGGCCCAGTCCGAGACGGCGGCCGGCATGACGACCGCGTCGAAGCGGCGCGCCTCGGGGGCGAGCGTGAGGAGGTCGGCGACGGTCGCGAAGCGTTTCGTCGGGATCCACGCGGGCGGCTCGACGCTCGCGCGACCCCACCACAGTTCGACCTCGGCGCCGAGGCGGAAGGCCTCGCGCGCGAGGGCCGCGCCGAAGGCTCCCGTGCCGCGGTTCGAGACCACGCGCATCGCGTCAAGCGGCTCCTCGGTGCTTCCCGCGACGACGAGGACGCGGCGGCCCTTGAGCGTGCGCGGCCCGGCGAGGCGCACCGCGTGCTCCGCGATCGCGACCGGGTCCGCGAGCTTGGCCTTGCGCTCCTCGAAGACGGGGTCGAGGACCTCGACGCCCGCGGCCCTCAGGCGCTCGAGGTGGCCGACGAGGAACGGGTTCTCGTACATCGTGCCGTGCATCGCGGGCGCGATCAGGACGGGCGCGACGCCGAGGTGCGTCGTCGCGAACGTGGTGACCGGCGTGTCGTCGATGCCGAGCGCGATCTTCGCGACGGTGTTGCCCGTCGCGGGGGCGACCACCATGAGGTCGCCCTTGAGGTCCACGTGCTCGACTGCGCCCGTGAGGCGTGTGATCGTCCTGTGGCCCGTCGCGAATTCGAGCGCGTCCGGGTGGATGATGCGCTCCGCGGAGGGCGTCATCACGGGAATGACGTCCGCGCCGTGGCGGATGATCTCCCGCGCGACCTCGACCGCGCGCACGGCGCTGATCGAGCCCGAGACGCCGAGGATGACGCGCTTCCCCGCGAGAAGGTCCGAGGCGGCCCCGCGGATGACGTCGCTCGGGTGCATGGTGGGCCACGTGCGGTTCCCGGCATGAAGCTTCCCGACGACGTCGCCGAAAAGGGCAAGACCGGGGAGCCCCTCCGCATCGCATGGCCCTCAAGACCGCCCTCTCCGTGCTCGGCGGCGTCGTGCTCATCCTCGTCCTGGGCGGCGGCTACGCCTGGACCTCCGACTACGGCTTCGAGGCGACCGTTACCGAGAAGCGGGCGACTTCGGACGGCGGCGTCATCGTCCTCACGCCGAAGGTGCTTCCGACGACCGTGGAGCAGAATCTCGCGCGCGAGGCGTTCTGCATGATCAAGGTCGGGAACTTCGTCGTGTACAACATCCAGAGCGAGCGCGTCCGCGTCTACGAGTCCGAAGGCGGCCGGATCATCTACGACACCGCGAACGGCGGCCTCCAGGTCGCGCCGCTGCCGCAGTGTCTTTAGCGAGCACGGACCGGGCGTCCCGAGGCGAAGCGGTCCACATCGACCGCGGCGATCGCGCGCGCGTCAGTAGTGGAAAATCATCCCGCATTCGGGGCAGGAGCCCGGGGCTTCGTAGTCCGTGCTGCACTGGGCGCAGGTCACGCGGAAGAATTCCGGCTTGTCGCGTCCCAACGATTCCTTTGTCGCGGCCAAGTCGATGAACCCGGGGCGAAGTGTTCGCTCGGGCGCCTTAAGAGTTTCGACAATGCCCACGCCGGCCGACCGCACCTGCGGACGAACGCCGGCCGGACCGGGCGGATGCTTCGAGCGTTGATCGCGGGGCCTTGCTCCCGCTGCTCGGGAAAACGTCCGCGCGTCGGGCGCGCGAAGAAGTGCGGCTGTCGGGATTTGAACCCGAGTCGGAGGCTTGGGAAGCCCCAGTTCTAGCCAAACTATACTACAGCCGCGAGGCGCGGAGCGGCGCATCCGCCGAACGTCGCTTAAACATTGGCCTTCGCCGGGCGGCAACACCAAGGCGCCTGAGCCCTTCTCGAAGGGCATGGACATCATCTGGCGCGGCCACAGCTTCTTCGAGCTGCGCACGGCGCAGGGCCACGTGATCCTCATCGATCCGTACGACCAGAACGGCCTCACGCGCGCGCGGGCGCGCGACCTCGACGCCGACCTCGTGCTCGTGACGCACGGCCACGCCGATCACGTCGGCGCGACGGTCGAGGTCGACCGGCCGACGGTCGCGACCTTCGAGCTCGCGAAGCTCCTTCACCGCGCGGGCGTCGCGGACGTCACGGGCATGAACGTGGGCGGGAGCTTCACGGGCCTCGACGGCGCGCGGATCTGGATGACGTTCGCCGCGCACACGAGCGCCTACGAGGTCGGCGATCCCCCGTGGGCGTACGGCGGGGCGCCCGTCGGGTTCGTCGTGGACGACGGCGAGACGAGGTTCTACCACGCAGGCGACACGGGTCTTTTCGGCGACATGCGGCACGTCATCCGCGACGTGCTCCGGCCCGATGTCGCGGCCGTGCCGATCGGCGACCTCTACACGATGGGCCCGGAGCACGCCTCGATCGCCGTCGACTGGCTCGGCGTGGAGACCGCGATCCCGATGCACTACAACACGATGCCCGAGATCCGGCAGGACGCGCAGGCCTTCGCGCGCCTCGTCCAGGACCGCGCGCGGGTCGTCGTCCCGGACGTCGACGAGCGCCTCCGGTTCGAGGGCGGGGAGCCTCTCCTCGCCGCCGGTCGCACGAAAGGTTAAGGAAGCGGGCCCGCTCTCGTCGACGGTCCATGGGCCACGCCCCCTTCTCGGACGCCCTCGGCGGCGCCGTCGCCAAGGCCGCCGAGGCGACCCTCCTCAAGGAGATCCGGCAGGATCCCGTCCCCCGCCACGTCGCGATCATCATGGACGGGAACCGCCGCTTCGCGAAGGTCGCGGGCCTGGACCCCCTCCTCGGGCACGAGATCGGGCGGGACACGCTCGAAAAGGTCCTCGACTGGTGTCTCGAGGTCGACGTAAAGGTCCTCACGGTGTACGCCTTCTCGACCGAGAACTTCGCGCGCGCCCCCGAGGAGGTCGAGAAGCTCATGGACCTCTTCGAGACCAACTTCCGCAAGATGGCGGACGACGCGCGCGTGCACAAGCACCGGATCCAGGTGCGCGCGATCGGCCAGACCGACACGCTCCCGGCCCGCGTGCAGGCCGCGATCCGCTACGCCGAGGAGAAGACCGCGGGTTACGATGCGTACCGCTACAACATCGCGATCGCCTACGGCGGGCGGCAGGAGATCCTGCGCGCCGTCAAGGCGATCGCCGCCGACGCCGAGGCCGGACGCCTGCGCCCCGACGACGTCGACGAGGCCCTCATCTCGAAGTACCTCTACACGGGCGACCTGCCCGACCCCGACCTGATCCTGCGCACCTCCGGCGAGGAGCGGATCTCCAACTTCCTCCTCTGGCAGCTCGCGTACAGCGAGCTGTACTTCACCGACGTCTACTGGCCCGGCTTCCGCAAGGTGGACTTCCTGCGCGCGATCCGGACGTACCAGCAAAGGAAGCGACGGTACGGGAAGTAGCGTCCCGTCACGCGCGCCCCGCGTCGACGGGCCGCGATCGCGGCGACGCCCGTCCCGCAGGCCACGTCGAGGACGCAATCCCCCGGCGCAACGCGCGCGGCGCGCGGGAGGTGCTCGGCCGCCGGGATGTGCGTGAACCCGACCTCCCGGTACCGGGCGCTCGACCACAGGGCCCCGACCTTGGCGGCATCCGCCATGCAGTCCTGGTCCGGCGGGCGGTGCTTGTGCGCCGCGAATCCTTCAAGCGTGGGCTCCGAGCCTGCCCGCGGCAGCCCTCGGGGTCCTTTCAGAGCCCTTCCTTGATCTCGTAGATGCGGTCGGCGACCATCCCGTTCGCCTCGCGGTGCACCCGCTCCGCGGCCTCCTTGCTCGGGGCCTCCACGAGGCAGAAGACGCGGCCCTCCTTCTCGTTGAACCAGTATTTGTGATAGTGCACGTCGTACTGGCCCTGCTTCTCGAGGTCGCGCTTGTGGGCTTCCGCAATCTTCTCAGGGGTGAGCCCGCGCACGTTCTCGTGGACGTCCATGTAGAGCGGCATACCCGCGACGAGCGACGCGCGCGTGCAAGAACGTGGCGCCGAATTGGCCACCGGGCGGCCCCGACGTCCGTTTCGTAGCCTGGCGCGGCACCTTCATGCGTCGAGGATGGCCTCGCGACGCCGATGGACGTCACGCTCGCGCCGACCCTTGCGACGCTTCGCGAAGTCTACTCGATGCCGCGCGACATGGCGCGCTTCCGCGAATACCTCCGACGCATGACGGAAGGGACGCGCGACGTCGTGGTGCCCATCGTGAACGCGAACCCCATGGCGAAGGATCACGTTCTCAAGGCGCTCGACGCGCTCGAGGCGTTCGACGCGGAACGCGTCGCGCTCGAGGCCGCGTGTCGCGCGGCGGCGCGCCTCCCGCACGTCGCGCGCGCGTTCAAGTTCGCGCTCGTCCTCGCGGACGACGTCGGCGGCGGTTGGACGGATCGGCACCTCACGGATGCCGAGCACCGCTTCGAAGGCGGGCCGATGGTCAAACGAGGTTTCGCGACCGCCCTCGTGTGGACGAGCGAGACCCCGACCGCCGAGGGCGTTGCGACTCTCGCGGCCGCCGCCGTGTACCGCGCGGCGCACCTCGCGCGCCACGGCGCCCCCACAACGCTCGGCGAGGCGATCCGCCAGGAGGGTCGCGTCGCGCGCTTCGCGGGACGCACGTTCCCGGCGGTTGCGCCCGCGGACGCCGCGGTCGCGCAACGCGTGATCGCGACGCGGCTTGCGGCGCGCGATTTCGCGACCCGGTTCGCGGCGATGTACGGCGACGAGGCGGCGCGGCGCGCGGGACACGCGCCGCTCGGGGTCGCAGCGTGGGCGGGGTTCGCCGCGGCCGAGCACGCGGCCGCGGGCGCGCCGGAGAGGGACGTGTGACAGCCCCGAGGCTGGCGTCGGGGGCGGTTGGCCGATCGCTCGATCGGGCTTACGGCTTGGGCGAGACGACCTCGAAGCGCCGGAGCTCCTGGACCGAGCGGTCCAGGGTCACGGCGTCGCGGCGGATCCCGAAGACGTAGCTGATGGGAATCTCCAGAAGCTCATCGTGGAGGCCCAGACGGCGTCGCGCGTCGGGGGAGACGTTGACGATGATCTCCCGCGCCGAGCGCGTCTTCGGATCCTTGCGGATGTCGGCGACGGTTCCGATCGGAACGTGGTTCCAATCGAAGACCGGCTTGTCGTCGAGGACGAATCCCGCCAGATCCTTGTTGTCCATTTGACCCACCTTCCAAAACAGGACGGCGTGACATAGGCCCAAAGCGAGCATATACCTATCCCCCGAAAGAGGGTTCTTTATAAACTGAATTTGTCGGCGATCGCCGACGATGCATGAATCGCCGCGATCTCACCCCGTCGGCGGCGCCGGCGGGGCGCCCGGGGTCGACGCCGCGTAGGCCCGGAACAGGACCTCGACGCTTGCGCAATCGATGCGCTTCCCGAAGCACGTGTGGGGGACGAGGGCCCCGCTGAAGGTCTTCGGGATGTGCATGAGCTCGTGGATGAGCGTCCTCGTCTGGTCGTCCATCGATTGGCGGTCGAAGGCCTCCACGACCTCGATCGCGTAATGCGCCTCGACGCCGAGCGCGATCTGCCAGATCTGCGGCAGGCTCCAGATGCGCGCGTAGATGCGGGCCGTCGAGCCGCGGCTGCGGAAGCACACGATGCGGTTCGGGTCGACGTGATCGAGCGCGAGCTTCGCGACGAGGTCGTGGATGCGCGCCTGCACGTCGGGCGCGACCTCGAGCGCGTACTTCGCGCGCGGCTTGCGCCGCGTCACAGGAAGACCTCCGCGAAGATCTCGCGCTCGAACGCGGCGACGGCGTCCTCCGCCGGAACGGGCGCGTTGAGGCCCGCGGCCGCCTCGTGGCCGCCGCCCCCGAAGCGCGCGCCCTCGCCCGGAAGCGCGGCGGCGCCGAGCGCGCGCGCCGCGCGGTTCGCGGCCCGCCCGAGGTGCGCGCCGCGGGCGACGAGCGCGGGCGAGGCGCGCGCGGAGACGCGGGTTCCCTCCCGGCGCTCCGCGGCGGCGAGGGCGAGGTCGGCGCCGAGCCGCACGAGGCCGAGGGCGGCTGCGGCCTCGAAGCTCGAGACGCGCGTGCGCGCGACGACGAGGCCGCGCACGAGGGCGACGTCCGCGCGCTGCGCGGCTACGAGCTTCGCGTGTCGGCGCGGGACGTCGCGCGGATCCTCGTCCTCCTCGTCCGCGTCGAGGGTCTCGAGAACGGCGGGGACCGAGAGGCCGTGCAGGGCGGCGAGGCGCGCGGCGGCCGCGAGGCTTGCGGCGTCCCCGAAGCGGAACCGCGCGGTGTCGGCGACGAGCCCCGCGAGAAGGCCGTACGCGCTCGTCGCGTCGATCGGACGCCCCGTCTTCTCGAGGAGCGCGAGGACGACCTCCGCGCAGCTGGCGCGCGGGGCGTGCACGAGGAGCGCCGCGTCCCCCGCGAGGTCGCCGTACGCGTGGTGGTCCACGACGATGAAATCCTTCAATCGCTCCCCGAGGGCGCCGAGCTGGACGCGCGTCGAGGTGTCGACGACCACGACGCGCCCGAAGCGCGCGGGGTCCGGGAAGGCGATCAGGGCCGCGTCGAGCTTCAGGAGAAGGCGTCGCCCGGCCGCGGAGACGCCCGCGGGGGCCGCCAGTTCGCCGCCGAAGGCGCGCTGGAGGGCGACCGCACTCCCCACGCAGTCGGGGTCCGCGTTCGCATGGAGGAGGAAGAGGTTGCGGCCGTCCTCGGCAAGCGCGGCGAAGCGGGCCTCCGGGGAAGCGTCCACGCCCGCTCGTACGCCGGTCCGCCTTATGGGCCTTTTGCGCCGCGGCGGCCGACCGTTGGGCGGCGACCCACCTTCCGCGCACCCTATATAGTCTCAAACGATCCATCCGAGCCTGTAGGAGGCCCCCTCCTGGACAAGATCACGCTCGACAGGGAAGCGTTCAAGGCGCTCGCCTCGGACACGCGGCTCGACATCCTGAAAAGCCTCGACCAACGGCAGAAGACCGTGACGGAGCTTTCGCGCGAGCTCGACCTCAACAAGGCGACGGTCTTCGAGCACCTCGAGAAGCTCACCCAGGTCGAGCTCGTCCAGAAGCTCGAGGACGAGCGCAAGTGGGTCTACTACCAGCTCACGTGGAAGGGCCGCCGCATCCTGCACCCGGAGAAGATCACGATCGCGCTCCTCCTCTCCACGTCCGCGGGCGCCGTGGTCGCGGCCGCGACGAGCCTCTGGCTCTGGTGGAGGGGATCCAGGGTCGCCTCGCAGGACGATTTCGGCGACGCCGGCTCGAAGGAGCGCGCGGCCGACGCGGGCATCGCCGCGCAGCCGATGGCGGAATCCGCCCCCGCCATGCCCGTCGAGGACCTCGTCCGCGACCCCGCGCTCCTCGCCGCCGGCCTCCTGCTCGTGGCCGCCGCCGCCGCGCTCACCGCGGTCTCGCTCTACGTGTGGCGCCGCAAGCTCGCCCGTGAACGGGCGGCCGCGGCGTGATCAGGCGCCATCGGGCGACGTGATGTCGGCCTTGTCGAACACGATGAGGCCCGTCTCCAGGCTCGCCGCCTCTTCGGGCGTGAGCACGACGCGCTTCGCGCGTTCGCTCGCGATGCCGGAATTCCCGAACGGATCCTCGAGAACGAGCGTGAGCGTCGCTTCGAGCCGTCGCGCCGCCGCGATGCGTTCGAGGCCGCGCTCAGCGATCGCCCGCTTCTCGGGATCGTCCGCGTGGAAGCGGCGCGCGAAATCGAACACCATCTCGACGCGGTCGAGGACGCCCTCCACGTTGGAGACGTAGGCCTCGCTCTTCGCGGTGGGCTCCGCGGAGAATCCGATCTCAGGCACGCGGATCGTGCCCGAGTTCGAGCGGACGACGCGCGCGACGAGGTCCTCGGGCGTCTCGACCGTGAGGGTGTAGCGCACGGGCTCCTTCTGCTCGGCGACGAAGAAATCGACGTGGCGCCATCCGCAGGCGTGGCAGGAAAGGGAGGTTTCGAGCGTGCGGCCGAAATAGGCCACGTCGTGCTCGAAGGTCCTCATGAAAAGGCTGCCCGGCGCCTTGCACGCCGGGCAGGGGGACTGGACGGGGATCTCCGCGACCACGCGGTCGGCGAAGTTACGCCGCGACCTTAAGCTTGCGCCGGTCGACCTTCACGCCGCCGGGCGTGAGGATGATCGAGTGGTCGGCGATGCCCGCGACGTCGCCGTTCACGTCCTGCGCGAGGCGGCGCAGCTCGTTCGTGACGCGGCGAAGCAGGATCTCGTCGCCCGAGACCGCCTTGAAGTCGAGGATCAGGATGTTCCCGTCGTAGACGTAGCTCGCGAGCTCGCGGACGTCCTCGAGCTTGTGGATCTCCGCGACGCGCACGTACGTGTTCGCCCCGCCCGCACCGTTCTCGGGAACGGCGTACTCGGTGAGGTCGATGTAGTCGCTCGGGTTGCGCTTCGGAGGAGCGTCATCCCCCATGATACGCTTGAGAAGGCCCATGTGCATCCCGTGGGCAAAAGGGCCGGTCCCCCTTCTTAGGCGTTGTGAAATCGAAACGGCCCGTCCGGGGGGCGGGACGCTTCCCGCCGCGGCACGGGTCATAAAGGTTATAAGCTGGGGGTCGTTTCCTTATATACCCAGAACCGGGGGGACTTCGACCCCGTCCGGAGCATGACCGCTATGGCGAAGATCAAGATCGAGAACGTCGTCGCGTCGACGTCCATCGGAACGGAACTGGATCTCCAGAGCATCGCGCTCGCCCTGGACAACGCCGAGTACGAGCCGGAGCAGTTCCCGGGTCTCGTCTGCCGTCTCAAGGAGCCCAAGACGGCCGCCCTGCTCTTCCGCAGCGGCAAGGTCGTCTGCACGGGCGCGAAGTCCATCGATGCCGTCGGCAAGGCCGTCGACATCGTGACCGCGAAGATCGAGGCGAGCGGCGTCAAGGTGGACCGCAACCCCGAGATCACGGTCCAGAACATCGTCGCTTCGAGCGACCTCGGCGCGGAGCTGAACCTCAACGCGATCGCGATCGGCCTCGGCCTCGAGAAGGTCGAGTACGAGCCCGAGCAGTTCCCGGGCCTCGTCTACCGCCTCGACGACCCCAAGGTCGTCGTGCTCCTCTTCGGCTCCGGCAAGCTCGTGTGCACGGGCGCCCGCAAGCCCGAGGACGCGGAGCGCGCGGTCGACAAGATCACCGAGGAGCTCCAGGCCCTCGGCCTCCTCTGAGGCGCCCGGCCGCTCCGCTCTGACGCCCCAGCGTCAGCCCTGTCGCTTCGCCGCGCGCGCGAACCCTTCCGCGATTGCCGCCTTCGTCGCGGGATCCGAGACGAGGCCCGCCCAGCGGCTGGCCTCGTTCTTGACGAAGGCGTCGAAGCGCGCGGCGAGCGCGGCCGAGCCGCCTTTCGCGCTCGCGACGGCAAGCGTCGAGTGGGCGCCGACTTCGGCGGCGAGCTTCGCGGCCTCCGGAAGGAGCGCCTCGGGCTCGACGAGCGCGTGCGCCCAGCCCGTGGCCACGGCTTCCGCGCCGGTTCGCGCAAGGCCGCGCAAAAGCGCGGGCGCGTGCTCCTGCGGCGGGAGGCGATCGCGCGCGAGATCGGCGACCGGCGTCGGGAACGGAACGCCGACGGGCACCTCCGTGAGGCCGATGCGCGCGCGGGGCGCCACGAGCCGGAAGTCGCTTGCGAGCGCGAGCACGGCACCCCCCGCGAGCGCGGGCCCGTCCACGGCCGCGACGACGGGCCGCGGGTGCGCGAGCACGTCGCGAAAGATCCCCATGAAGCCGCGCGCGAACGTCTCGAGCGCGGCGCGGTCGAGCGTCGGGAGCGTCTTGAGGTCGAGGCCCGCGCTGAACGCCTTCGCGTTGCCCGCCACGACGATCGCGTCGCCTGTGGCTTCGGCCTCGCGCCAGGCGGCCTCGAACGCCGTGACGAACGAAGGACCCATAGCGTTCACCTTGCCGTCGTCCATCCTCAGCAGGCTCACGCCTTGATCGAGCCGCTCGATCTTCATGCGATGGCGACGGTCGGAGACCGTCTTGAGGCCTTCCCCGGACGCTTCCCGCAAGCGACCGTCGTGCGGCGGCTCGTCGTCGAAGCCCGACCCGCCCATCGCTTCGCCGGCGAGCACACCGCCCCATCCATGAACCCGGCAAGCTTCTTGCACCGATCCGGGCATCTGGACGGCATGACCGACCCGGTGGCGATGTTCAAGCAGAAGCAGCGCGAAGGCTGGGCCTTTTTTGCTCCGCTCGAGATGGTGACGACGAACCCCGCGGCAAGGCTCGTCCGGTTCGCGGGCGTGGAGAAGGGGCAGCGCGTCCTCGACGTCGGATGCGGCACCGGCGTGGTCGCCCTGACGGCGCGGCGCCGGGGCGCGCGCGTGACCGGTCTCGATCTCACGCCCGAGCTCCTCGCCCGAGCGAAGGAGCACAGTGGCCTCGCGGGGTTCGAGGACATCACCTGGAAGGAGGGGGACGTCGAGGCGCTACCCTTCGCCGACGGCGAGTTCGACGTCGTCCTCAGCCAGTATGGCCACATGTTCGCGCCCCGGCCCGAGGTCGCCACGCGCGAGATGCTGCGCGTCCTGAGGCCGGGCGGGACGATCGCCTTCAGCACCTGGCCGCCGGATCACGCGATCGGCAAGCTGTTCGGGCTCGTCGGGCGATACTCGCCGCCGCTCCCGGAAGGCATCTCGCCCCCCACGCTCTGGGGGGACCTCGCCGTCGTGCGGGAGCGTCTCGGAGCCGCGGTGCGCGACCTCGTGTTCGACCGCGAGACCATGGTGTTCCCCACGATGAGCCTCGGACACTACCGGGAGGTCATGGAACGGACCTCCGCCCCCGTCCGCAAGCTCGTCGAGAGCATGGCCGGCGACCCCACGAAGCTCGCGCGCTTCCGCGCCGAGATCGAAGCGGTCTTCGAGCCGTACTTCGAACCGGATTCGAACCTTGTGCGCCAAAGCTACCTCCTCACCCGCGGCGTCAAGGTCTGATCCCGCAAGGGCACGCACGGCCGCCAGGCGCCCCCGCGGTCGCGAACGTCCGACGCGCTACGGCACGCCGACGATCGTGTAGGCGCCGGAGGTCTCGAGCGCAATCGTGACCGGGGATGCGCCCCGGTTCTGGAAGAACCATCCGTGGAGGCCGGAAAACGTGGCCGTGACCGCGCCGCGCTCGCCCGCGCTCGTGCCTTCCGCGAAGCGTGTGGACGCTTCGTGATCGTGGCCGTGCTCCTCGGCGTGGAGGTCCCAATAGACGGGCCCGGTCGCGGTCCATGCGTAGCGCAGCGTCGCGTTCGGTTGCATCCCGAACTTATACTCGAGGCCCTCGTTCGGCGCAAGCGTGAAGCTCACGCGGTCGCCGCCTTCACGCGCATCGAGGATCAGGTCGAACGTCTCGGCGGCGAGGGTGAGGCGCCACGCATTCCCGGGATCCGGGGTGGCCGCCCCTTCGACGCCGCCGGCCGATTGGAGGCGCACGACCACGGTCCACGTCCCGTGGCTCGACGCGTCCGGCGCAAGAAGCGGGAGCGCGTACCGGTCGCCTGCGGCCGCAGGCTGCGGGACGCTCCGCCACGCGAGGCTCGTCGACAGGTTGCCGTGCCCGTCTGCGCCGTTCGCGCCCTGCACCGTCCGGGCCTCGCGCCCGTCGGGCGCGACGAGCGCGAGCTCGAAGACGTCCGGCTTGGTGCGCGCTCCGTCGATGGTGTCGTTGTCCCACCAGTCGAGGCGGGCCGTCAGCTTCGTGAGGTTCGTGAGGTTGAGCGGGAACGTCTCGCGCTCCGTCGTGAACGCGCCGCGATTCTCGCCCGCGCGCGTCGCGACCACGCTTTCGACGACCTCCCAGCGCGCGTCCACCGCCGAAACGATCCGCGGGCCCCCCGCCTCGACGGTCGGGCCTCCATGCGCGTCGCTCAGGCGCGCGAAGCCCGTGACGCGGCCGAGGCCCGTCGGATCGAGGCCATACTCCGCGGGAAGCACCGCGACGACGAGGACGATCGCCGCGATGGCGGCGGCGACGAGTGTCGCCCGCGCGAGTTCGCGGGGCGGCGGCGCAAGCGGGGAAGCCACCTCACTCCACCCCGATGACCTCGTACGCGCCCTCGATCACGAGCGTGACGGTGACGGGGACGCGGTTGTCGTTCTTCCACCACCAGCCGTGACGGCCCTCGAACGGCGCGGTCCACGCGCCCTGGTCCGTCGCGGCCGTGCCCTTGTCGTGGCTCCGGTAGCCCGTCGCGCCGCCCGTGTCGCCGTGGAAATCGTACGCGACGGCGCGCGTCGCGGTCCACTGGTAGTCGAGCTTCGCGCCTTTCGCGAGCCTGAGCTTGAATTCCAGGCTCTTCCCCGGCGCGAGGTCGAACGTGCGCGTCTCCTCGCGGTGCTTCGACGGGGCGGGCGCGTTCCCGCTTTCGCCCACGCAGCCCGCGAACGCGAGGGCGACCACGAGGGCGGCGAGGAGGACGGGTCGGACGACGGCGGGACGCATGGTGTCAACTCACGAGGTAACCGGCGATCTGGTAACCGAAGAGCACGAAGCCCCCGGCCATGAGAAGCGTGTTCGTGGCGAAGGCGTGTTTCGCGAAGCTCTCGCGCGCGCGCCACCACGTCATGAAGAGGAGGATCGCCCCGAGCGCCAGGAACTGGCCGATCTCGACGCCGAGGTTGAAGCTCAGGATGTTCTCGACGAGGCCGTCGCGTCCGAGCTCGAACTCCTGGAGCTTGGTCGCGAGGCCGAAGCCGTGGAAGAGGCCGAAGACGAGGACTGCGGCCTTCGTGTCGGGCTGGCGCCCGAAAAGGCGCCGGAAGCCGCCGAGGTTGTCGAAGCCCTTGTAGACGACGCTCAGGCCGATGACGGCATCGACGAGGAACGCGTTCACGTGCACGTCCGCGAGGACGCCGAAGAGGAGCGTCGCGCTGTGGCCGAGCGTGAACATCGAGACGTAGACGAGGACGTCCTTCGTGCGGTGGAGGAAGAAGATGACGCCGACGAGGAAGAGAAGGTGGTCGTACCCGGTGACCATGTGCTTCGCGCCGAGGTAGAGGAAGGGTCCGATCTGGGGACCCGGGTTGTCGACGATCCACTCCTGGTCGCCCTTCTCGACGCCGTGCGCGGAGGCGACGGGCACGAGGGCGAGGGCCGCGGCAAGCGTTGCGGCGGCGAGGGCCGCGGACGGGAGGCGCATCGTCGGGCCGCGATGGCTGCCATGGGTCTTCAAAGGCACCCCGCGCCCGGCGACCCGCCGCCCGGGACTCCGCAACGCTGATGCCGCGCGCGCGCCCTCGCCCGTCGATGGCCGCGCCGCGCCTCCCGATCTTCGACAACCACTTCCATCTCGACCCGCGCGGCCGCGGCCTCGACGCCGTGCGCGAATTCGCGCGCGCGGGCGGCACGAGCCTCATGCTCGTGCACAAGCCGTACCGCGAGCACGAGCGGCCCAACACGACCCTCGAGGACTTCCGGCGCGACTTCGACACGACGATCGCGCTCCACGCGAAGATCCGCTCCGAGGTGCCCGAGGTGACGGCGTGGGTCGCGCTCGCGCCGCATCCGGCGGAGTTCACGGAACTCCTCAAGGTCGGGTGGTCCCTCGACGACGCGCACGCGCTCTACATGCGCGCGCTCGACCTCGCGGCGACCTACGTCCGCGACGGGAAGGCCGTCGCGATGGGCGAGGTGGGGCGTCCCCACTGGCGTCCGATCGAGGACGCGATCCTCGCGAAGGCGAACGAGAGCATGGCGCACGCGTTCTCGCTCGCGCGCGACCTCGGCTGCGCCGTGCAGATCCATGCGGAGACCGCGACGCCCGAGAGTTTCGCGGACCTCCGAGCGCACGTCGACGCCGCCCGTCTCCCGGTCGGGAAGGTGGTGAAGCACTACTCGACGCCCATCGTCGACACGGCCGTCAATCACGGGATCTGGCCGAGCGTCCTCATCGGGAAGGGCGCCGCGGAGGAGGCCGCGAAGGGCGGCGTGCGGTGGATGATGGAGACGGACTACATGGACGACGCTCTGGTTTTTGATAACATGACCAAGCGTTCCATGCCCATCGCCGAGTCGTGGCGGTTGGTCACCGCGGGCGCCGAAACCGAATGGCGCTCAAGGTTCAAAATCATTGGCTCCACGGGTGCCGTTCTGGGACCAAAGACGGTCCCAAAACGGACACGCGACCTCCTCGCGAAGGGCCTCATGACCGAAGAGCAAGCGTGGACCATCCACGCCGAGAACCCGAAGAAGGTGTACGGCATCGAGGTCGACCTGTGACCGCCCCCGAGTACCCCGTGCCCGATTCGACCGAACCCAAGGTTCGGTTTGTCGAAGACCGGCTGCCGCGGCTGCCGATCTTCGACAACCACTTCCACCTCGACCCCCATGGGCGCGGCGTGGAGGCCGTCAAGGAGTTCGAGCGCGCGGGCGGCACGCACCTCATGCTCGTCCACAAGCCGTACTGGCGCGAGGGCCGCGCCCGCCGCTTCAGCCGCACGCTCGACGAGTTCCGCGAGCAGTTCGACACCACGATGGCGCTCGCGGAGAAGGCGCGCGCCGGCACGGGCGTGACCGTGTTCGTCGCCATCGCGCCCCACCCGGCCGAGTTCACGAAGATGCTCGACGCCGGCATCCCGCCCGCCGAAGCCGAGGCCGCCTACCGCGCCGCCACCGAGCTCGCGGGCGAGTACGTGCGGGACGGGCGCGCCGTCGCCCTCGCCGAAGTCGGCCGCCCCCATTGGCGCCCCGTGGACGAGGACGTGCTCGCGCGCGCGAACGAACTGATGCGCCACCAGTTCGAGGTCGCCCGCGACCTCGGGTGCGCCGTCCAGATCCACGCCGAGACCGCGACGCCCGAGAGCTTCGCCGACCTGCGCGCGTGGGCGGACAAGGCCGGGCTCTCCCCGGAACGCGTCGTGAAGCACTACAGCACGCCCATCGTGGACGTCGCCGACAACCACGGGCTGTGGCCGAGCGTCCTCGTCGGCAAGGGCGCGGCCGAGACGGCCGCGCGCGCCGGCACGCGCTTCCTCATGGAAACCGACCACATCGACGAACCGCTCGTGGAGGACGCCGCGACCAAGAAGCGCATGAGCGGGTACGCGTGGCGGCACGCGAACCCCGACAAGACGTTCCTCGTCGACTGCACGATCGTCGGCACCACCGGCGAAGTCCTCGGACCCAAGACGGTGCCACGGCGCACGCGCGAGCTCCTCGCGCAAGCGCTGCTGACGGAGGAGCAGGCGTGGACCATCCACGCGGAGAACCCCAGGAAGGTGTACGGGATCGAGGTGGATCTGTAGACCCCGAAGGGGTCCGCCGTTCCCCGGGGGGCGTTCCATGACCATGCACATCACGATCACGAAGCTGCTCGCGCAACAGGACAAGACGCGGGTGAATGACGATGGCGAGGATGAGCTCGAGTACTGGAAACGCGTCACGGCTCGCGGCATCGCGGAGGAGAACGGATCCACGCACCACTTCGAGCTCATCCTCGACCGGCGCGCGGGCCTCCTCACCGTCGGCCCGCGCAAGGACCAGCCGAGCGGCAATGCTCAGCGCATCGCGGAGGCCATCGTCCGAGAGATGGGCGCCTTCGTGGCCCGCCCCATCGGGCACCTCGTCATCCCCGCCGAATCGCCGGATCCCGCGTCTCGTTCAGAGTGGATCGTCACGAATGCGGACCACGTGAGCGGCCTCCTCCACCGCGTGAAGGAGCAGAAGAGGTTCTCGGCCCGCAAGGCGACGCCGACCCCGGCTCACCTGCGCGGCATGGTCGAGTCCCTCGTCAACGACGTGATCGCCAACCTCCGGGCCGTCGAACGCATCTTCAACGACCACGACAACCTTGATCGCTCCGAAGTCCTGGTCGTCGAGACGACGGCTTGGGACGTCCACCGCGAGAGCTACCTCCAAGAATCGGATGACATGCGGCAGAAGGAGCGCCTCGCGCGGTTCTTCGAAAGGGTGCGGCAACTCGGCCGGTTCTGGGACATAGCGATCCAGGGCGCACGAGAGCGTCCCGACTACTCCGCCGCGGCGCCCGGGCATCTCATCGGCCTCGCCGGGTCGGCAATGCGGGAGCTCCGCCGGGCCCGGGACGACGTCCGCCGGTGGGGCCGCGAGATTGCTCGCGAGTACGGGACCCCGAACCAGAAAGTGGAGGCGAAATAGCATGGGACGAAGCAACGCCGTCGTCGTGCTGGGCGCCGGCTTCTCGAAGCCCCTCGGGGGCCCACTCCTCGGCGAGCTGCTGAGCGAGCCGTACCTGGACTCAAGCCGCGCGAGCGCGGATGCGCTCCAGTGGATGACCGCGACCCTCGCGGAACGCCGGCTGAGCCAGCCGAACTTCTCGATAGAGGACCTGTTCACGGAAGTGTGGCGGGACGCGCGCACGGGGGAAAAGGTCGCCGAGGCCGCGCTCCGCGAGCTCACGATTCATCTCGCGTCCGTATGCACGGCGCTGCGTCCCAAGACCCAGCGGAAGTCCTTCGCACAGTACGTAGATTTCTTCGCCGCCCTGCACGCCAACCACGACCGCCTCACGATCGTGAGCTTCAACTACGACCTCGTCCTGGAAGCTGCCCTCGACCGGGCCGACATCCTCTATGATTACGGGAACGCCCCCGACCTCTTCTTCGACGACAACGCGCGCCGCCGCAAGCTCAACCGACGCGGCGCAGACGTGCAGATCTTGAAGCTGCACGGGTCCGCCAACTGGGGCGTGTGCCGCGGCTGCAAGAAGGCCGACAAGTCGGACGACCAGGTGATCGCGTACGAGGACGGGTACGTGCCGTGGCGCCGCCGAGCCTGCCCCCTCTGCAACGAGCGCTACCTCGAAAGCGGCATCATCCCACCCGTCTTCGGCAAAGCCGGCGAGACGCGCCACGTCCGCGACGCGTGGCGACAAGCCCGCGAGCAGCTCCGGTACGCGCACCACGTGCTCGTCGTCGGATACTCGCTCCCGCCGAGCGACCACGAAGCGCGATCCCTCCTGCGGGAAACGCAGCAGTCGAAGAACCGCATGCAGGTGGACATCGTGTGCGGCGAGCGGGGCGGCTCTGCCGAGTACGCCCACGTCTTCCCCGGCGTGCAGGACTGGCAGTGCAGGTTCGAGGACTACCTCCAAGCCCTCAACGGGGAAGCATAGGAGCGCGGTAAGGTATCGTCGCGTTTCCATGGAAATGCGACTTCCGAGAGCTCGGCGCGACCTCCACGGGCCTCCAGTGCGGCCCCGTCTCGACCTTGCTGCGGATCAGAGTCGCCCGCAGCGGCCTGAGCTCGGGCGACCCGTGAAATTATGCGCGCAATGGGTCTGTACGTGCGGCTGGCGGAACCCGATGGTTGACGTGTGCAACGAGCGAGACTTTCAGCGCCGTCGGCCGCTCGTGTAAGCGTCCGTGAATCGCTTCATCAACGGCAGAGACAAGGTCGATGCCGTAGCAGTCGACATAGGCAGTTCCGACTTGCGTCTCAATGGCAAGGTGCTGGGATCGGTCTTCGCCCCCGTCCGTGGGGTATACGAGCAGAGTTCTGTGATCCGGAGCCGAGACTGCAACAGCGTAGAGGAACCCCTGGTAGAGATCGCCTTGCGCGATGTCGCGCTTGTACTTCGCATCTATCGCCAGTCGCATGGCTGGAACATGGCGGGGTGATAGAACAATGTCGGGTCGGATCGTGGAGTGGGACGCGCCCGTCGTGGCGTCGCGGATGATGCAGGCAGTGCCGCGCTGGTAGGCGACGCGACCTCGTGGGCCTACGACATCGCTGATGTAGCGGCATAGGAAGCGCTCGAAAAGAACATCCATGTTGAGGAGAAATGCATGGCTCTCGACATGGGTTTCACCCTCCTCAGCGATGCCTTCGCCGTGGAGCATGAATCGCGCGAGGGCGTGCGCTCCCTGATAATGCGCATTGAGGCGATTATAGACGACGCCGCAATCAGAAGCGGGAGGCGGAGTCTCTTCGCCGCCACACGCCTCCTCGAAGGCCGGGAGGATCGCCCGAATTCGCTTGCGGACGGCCTCTTCATGGACGCGATGGAGTGCTACGCGGAGAGCAGCGGATAGCAAACGATTCTCCAAGATTTCCGTCGTGTGCTCGTCGAATCGACATGCGATTCGGGTGGGCTGCCGGAGGCGCTGGGTCGCGTAGCGCTTGACGAGGATGCGCCCCCGTACGTACGGCAAGTCGCTCTCGTCTTCGACGTAGTCGGCGTGCAGGCCCTGCCGCAGCACTTGTTCAGATGCCTCCGCAAGCAGGAGGCCTACGAGATCAAGAAGGTCCTCGCCCTCGGCCAGCTCTTGCCGGCGGGCGGGAATCATGTCAAGGGCGGCGAGCCCGGTCGCGTAGCCGGCCATCTTCAGGACGTTCAGCGATCCCGCCGCCAGCTTCGGAACAATCCGGATTCGAACCGTGTCAAGAGCGACCACGCCCACCCATTGCTTCGCGCGGATACGAACTCCAGAGGTCAGTTCATCCACGTCAAGCCGCCCGGCCGCCCCGAGCGCACGGAGTCGCTCCAAGTCTTGGGCGGACAATTCGGCAGTTAGGAGCGTGGGCTTCCATTCTTCGAGGACGACAACCTCGGGCATGCGCACCTACTCGCTCTCGTCGGTGTCGTCGCGAGCATACTCCTCGACGAGAGCCGCGACAAGACGGTCGTCGTCCTGAAGAAGTTCTTCGTCGAGCCTCTGGAGCTTGGGTTGGACGAGCGCGTTTCCGAGGAATCGTGCGAGCGCCGGATAGTCGTCGTAGCAATACTCCTGGAGGAGGGGCAGGACGTCCTCGCGGAAGCGGCAAGCGAATTCGTCGCTGCTTGTGATGGGTTCGCCGTTTTCGAGGAAATACGAGTGGCCGATCTGCTTCTCGCGCCCCAGGTTCTCTGCGATACGCGCGTTCAGTTTCCGTAAGAAGGCGTCGAGTTCGAGACCTTGGATCTTGGCGCCGGCAAGGGTCGAGGGGTCGGGCATCATCTCGCGGAAAGCGAAACGCCGACGGAGGGCTGCATCGAGGAGCTTGATGCTGCGGTCGCTCGTGTTCATCGTGCCCATAATGTACACGTTGGGCGGGATGCTGAACGGCTCCTTGCTCTGGGGTAGCGTGGTGGTGATGCCTCGCTTGTCCTTCTCGATGAGGGTGATCAGCTCTCCGAATACCTTGCTGACGTGGGCGCGGTTGATTTCATCGATGAGAATGAGGAAGCGCTCGTCGGGCCGGCCGTGCGCTTCGCGGCAGACGCGTTTGAAGACCCCGTCCTCCAGTTTGAGCGTCGGCGTGCCCTTCCGATCGATGCCTGGGCGGAACCCCTCGATGAAGTCTTCGTAGCTGTAGGAGGGGTGGAACGTCAATTGCGTGAGGTTCGGCGCCCCGGGCTCAGGCTCGACCTCGTCGAGAACCTCGGGCTGCGTCGTCGCGAGGCGATCGAGGATTCGGTGTGCCTGCTCAGCGGTAAGGCCAAAGAGCGTGCCTTGGTTATTGAATCTCGCCGGCTCGCTTTCGCCGAGCAGGGGGTCCTCCAGGATCTCGTCGTAGGTGATCCCGTTGGTCAGGCGCATGACGGGTGCGAGCTCGATGACGGGTTCCTGGCTGTTGGGCTTCGTGTGAAGGCCTCGGGTGACGCGCGCGATGGCCATGAGGCGCTTGTCCGGCGTTGACTGATATCCGAAGACCAGATCGCCGGGCTGGACGAGCGGGTAATTGCGTTTGAGCCGCCCGTAGCGGTACTCAACGGTCTGCTCGTCGAAGAGCTGGTCCCAGCTCCACTGCTTGGGGTTCGCAACGATCCACCAGTACCGGGAAGGTGTTTCGCCTGCGGCGCGGGCCTCCGCGGGCGTCCGATGCTTCTCTTTCAACCACCACTCGGCGAACCTGCGGGCGTGGTAGGTCTTCCCGGTGCCTGGGGGCCCGTACAGGATCAGCTGTCCCTTCCTTTCAAGGGTCTGCGCCATCTCCTCGAAGATCGGGTCGGCTGCTTCGATGGCGGGCGATGGTTCACCCTCCGTGTCCTCGCCCATGATCACGTTGTAGAGTTCCGGGCTGACCTTCGCGACGGTGACGAGCGCCCACCGCGGTTGGGGCGGGATGGTCCGGGCGCGTGACGTGTCCCACTTCACGCCCACCGTGTGCTTGTACTCGGGCCGCTCGGGACGCCACAGGTATCCTTCCTCCGTGACGGTCCCTACGGCCAGCACCTTGGAGGTGCCTTGGTTGGCGATCACGATGTCGCCCGGCTGAAGTTCCATGAGCGTCCAGACCTCGTTGGCCTTCTCCGTGGCCTTCGATTTGCTCTCGTAGTCGGTCTTCTCGCGGAACTCATCACGGAATGCGGCCTTGTTTGCGTACTGGCGGAGGTCGCCCACTTGATCCCAGCCCACGCAGATGTAGTCGCCGGCGAGACAGTCGCTCCAGTACTTCGCGTTCTCACCAGGGGCGATCTTGACGACGCGTCGCGTGCTGCGTGGGTCGTTCCACGAGTACAGGAAGCGCATGATCTCGACATGGCTCCACCCTTGGACAAGGCCCGTTTCGCGGATGGTGTGCAGCAACCTCCGGTTTAGGCGGACGACGTTGTAGTCTTTGTAATCCGAGTCGGTATCCGTGACGCCGAGTGCTCTCAGGAAGTGAACGAGGTGGTCGCGCGAGTAGATGGGGAGAATCTCGTCGGGGAAGTAGATGTGGAGCGTCTTCTGGCGCACCATCGGCGCGTTGTACAGCGGGTCAAGCTGGTCGATCTTCTGCCAGTCACCCCTCTTCGCAGCTTCGAACGCTTCCAGGAAGGAGGCGCGGAGGGACGCCCATGCCTCGTCGACGCTAGAAAAACGCGATGGGAAGTACCACGACTGGTCTTCCTTCCTCCGGTAGATGACATGCTTCCTTGAGTCCCCGCCGCCGATGGAACCGAGGTGTTGCGTTCCGAACTCCAGCAGGTACGACACCGTGGGTTTCCCTTTGCCGCCCTGCCCGAGGGCGTACTGTTCGAGCGAGAGGTCGTTCCACGCCTCCAGTGGATAGGCGAGGGTAAACGCATGCCGCTCCTCCTCGGCCCTCTTTAGTTCTTCAGATAGCGAGCCCCGGTCAAAGCGGGTGATTGCTTGATCGAATTCCACACTGGCGCCAGGCATCGGCTCCCTCTCGCGTCCGGAAGCGGAATCCGTAGTATTAAAGCGGCTCCCTCGAACCAGAAGTCGGGGAGGCAAAAGGAACTTCTTCGTTTGGCCTCGACCTCGGGGGAGGAGGCTTACACCACAAAGCGTCCGTCCCGGCCGTCGCTGAACCGGGGCCGCAGGACGCTAAGCATGAAATGCTCGTGCCAAGCACGCTTCTCATCATCCTCGATGACGAGCGTACGGACGATGCAATTCTCGCCGATCCACCGCCGCGCGTCACCAAGATCGCGGGCGGCCCCGGTCGCGACGAGTTGACCCGCCAGGTTACCCTTCTGATCTCCCTTCCAGTGATTCTGGTACACGCGTTGACGCAGCCCTTTCTGTCCCTTCGTGCGACCGGCTCTCAAGACCTCACCTCCGCGACTGGAGATCACGTACAGCCCGTGACGCGTCTCCAATCGCCCGTGCAAGCTGCCGTCGAAAGCCAGGGGCGGGACGGCTAAGAGCCGCTCAAGTGCCTCACTCATTTCCTCGATGCGGGCACCGAGTGTCAGTGGTAGCGGGCGATTCCTAGTTTCGGCGTATCCTTGTTGGCTCGACGTAGCCGATCACCTCCCGCAACTTCCGGGCGGCCGTCCGCCCTTTGCGCGTGAGCTCCAGCATGCGGTAGCGCCCCTTGCCTTCGAGCTCGAAGGTTTCCTTCACGAGGCCCGCCTTGATCATCTCGTTCACGCGGATGCCCGTGACCTGGTGCGCGCCCTTCACCTTGCGGCGGAGCGCGCTTGCGTGCACGCGTTCCTTGTCGAGGGCGAGCAGGATTTCGGCGGCTTTCGTGCGCAGGAGGAGTGGGCCACTCCGCTTGGGCGTCCAGTCGTTGCCCATGGGCACGGGTCAGCCACGCCCCTTGCCCGACGCGCGGATTCGCTTCGATCGCATCCCCATGGACCATTCTCCTGCGCCGACCGGGTCCACCGGTGACAAGTGGGCCATGACCGCGAAGCACCATGAAGGGTGGGACGAAGGTACTTGGCCTTGCCCGGACTGGGCATCGCTGTCCGGGACCGGACTCCACCCTCGGTGCTCCTTGGCGAGGCACACGTCACGCGCGAGGTGTCAGGACATCAGCGGCCGCGGGCGGGTCCTCCCCGTTGGCGCTGCGCTTAGGGTCCGGCGCCGGGTAGAGCTTGATGCCACCGGTCTCCGGGTCGTCCTCGATAAGGAACAGCGTGCCGTCAGGTTCGGCGGCGCGGACCTCGGGCGGCGGGTGGAACGACCCCCGCCACCCCTTCAGCTCCACGATCACTTTCGGGATGGAAACGCTGTAGCTGCGCGCCCCGCGGTTGTACTGCAAGCGAACTCCGTTCACGGGCATTCTCGTATACCTCGACACCTACAACGATCATCCTGGTCGCACGGGCTCGGCCAGGTCGGCGAATGGACCTCGACGTGCGGGGGAGGGCGGCGCCGGCCCTACGGCGGGCTCTCCTCCGTTCGTGGTCGACGCGCGACGCCCTTTGGCCTCGGACAGGAGCGCGTAGGCCACGTACCCGAGGAGGCCTACCGCGATCACGCACCCCGCGCCCACGCACGCGCCCTGGACCGCGCTACGCCGCTTCTCCGCCTTCAGATCGGGCTTGGGTGGGTGGGTTGCGGAAGCCTGCACCGCGGCCGACTCCTGCGGCGGGTGAGGGCGTCTCTCCCAAGTGGGCGCGGCGCGCATCGGCGCGAGCGGAAACTCGCCGGCGGGCCCCGGCGCAAGGTGGGTCATCGGACCGGCTCCAACACCAGGCTGCGGTTCATCCGACCTCATCCACGATGCCGCGCTGGACTTTCACGGGGGCAGCCATCCGCGTCCACCGGCGCGCACCGTACAAAAAGCGAAGCCGGGAGTACTTCGTCTTCTACCATGGACCGCACCGCGAAGGCCGATGGCAGCGTGACCATCGATGCGTAGTCCGGTCCCGGACGCCAATCAGGGCCGCGCTTTCACGCGGGCCCGGTGCTCGTCGCGGAAGAACTTCCAGGGTTGGCAGCGTTTCTCCCAGAGGAGCGACACGACGAGGCGGCGGTCTTCGGCATCAGTCTGCTTCGTCCGTTTGAGCATGAGGTCCGCGTCCTCAAAGCAGCCCGCGAGAAGGTCCCGTTGGTAGAGGCGGTACGCCTCCCACGCGTCGACGTCTTCCGAGGCAAGGGTTCTCCGCCGTAGTTGCCCGGTCATGTGAGGGGATTTGATGACGGTCAACGTTAGCGGTTGTTGGGGGAGGGCCCCGACTGTGCCTCACGCCCCGCCTGCGCCACCGTCCTCTTACCCACCTTCTCAGGATTTCGGTCCTCCGCGTTCTCCAACGCGTCGTCGACCGGATTGTGGGACGCGACGTGTCACAAGGCTCCTTCGCCGCGCTCCCCGTCTCGCGCGGGACGCGGCCGGCTACTTCCGAATGGAGCGGATGACCTCCGCCCGTGCCTCTCGGCTCCGCCGCTTTTGGCTGATCTCGACAAGGAGCCGGTCCCGCGCATCGCCAGGTGGAATGCTCGCCCATGTCTGCTCCGCGTCCGCGATCTCTTGGTCGAGCCGGCGGATCTCCTGCTGGAGGTCGCCCACGCTCACGGTCTCCAGCGGTGACACGGCTTCGGCGGGCTTGCGGAACCATCGGGTTGCTTGTCCTTGGAGCCGGGCTTGCGGCCCCATCGGGCGCTGACGAGGGGAGTCTCCTTCGCGCGCCAGCTCACGCTCGGGCGGGTGCCGTGCTCGGCGAGGACGTGGCGGTAGGCGTCGCGGATGCGCTGGGAGGCCATGTCCCACTCCATCTCGGCGAAGGCGCCGCCGATCGCGAAGAACGCTTTGCCCTCGGGGGTCCCCGTGTCGATGTTCTGGGTGACGCTGATGAGCGCGACGCCGTGGCGCTCGCAGAACTCCTTGAGCTCCAGGAGGTACTTGATTTTCCGGAGCGCGCGGTCGAACTTGTAGAGGACGATGGCGTCCACGTCGCGGTGCTCCATGATCCGGTGCAGCATCTCGTCGAAGCGCACGCGCACGAGCTTCTTTCCGGAGTAGCCCCCGCCCTCGTCGTAGACGTCGGCCTCGTCCACGTGGAGGCCGTTGCGCGCGGCGTACTCCAAGCAGAGGAAGCGCTGGTGCGACGTGTCCGACTCGTCGTCGCTGCCGCGGAGGTACACGACCGCGCGCGACGAGGGCGCGTCCGCGCTTGGGCCGACCGTCGTCTCCGTCGCTCCTCACCTCCGGGTCACGTCGGCGTTTGCCCAGCACTCGCCGCGGCGCCCTCGGTGATAGCCTTGGTCTCCTCGGGGCTGAGGGCATAGACGAGGTCGAAGGGCACGGCCTGCTCGCTCGTGGCGTTTTCCCCAGGCACGCGGAGGCGGAGGCTCGTGAGTTCGATCTTCATGAGGGGCTTCCCGTGGAGGTCGGCGTGCACGCGTTCCATGGGCCAGAACGCGACGTCGAAGATCGTCATGAGTGCGACGAGGATGGGCTCGCGTCCTACCGAGCGCCGAGCCTCGTCGAGGGTGCGCCAGAAGGCGACGAGGTGCCCGTCGCGGTACGGGAACATGCGCTTGCCGACATGGGACGGGTGGAACTCGACGCCGTCCGCATTCGCATGTCGGGGTTTGAGCACGAGGGAGATCATGGCGGGAGCACGCAACCTTGGGATCGATGCCGCTGCCGAGCCCGCCGTAGCCTTACGCGAGCGCCGAGCTCGCCTTGGCGAGGACGCCGGCGGGGCCCGTGAGGAGCCGCTTGGCGAACCGGATGGCCCACAGGACGACCCAGACGAGCAAGAGGAGGAGCCCGACGATGACCAGGAGCTTGACGAGGCCCATGGGGACTACAATCACCGTGCGGGGCTGATGTAGGGTGACCCCGGAGCGGCGTCGGGGCCTCAGTCGCTGACCTCCTGGTGGCCGGTTCGTCGGGCGCGGCCGCGCGTGAGGCTGTTTTGGCCGGTCGCTCCGTTCACGCGCTTCCATGTCTCGATTTCGAGCGGGGAGAGCTTGCGGTAGCGGACCTCGTGGGGCGTGACCGTGACCTCGAAGAGGTCGCCGACCTGGAGGTTGTGGGCGCGAGCGAGGACCGGCGGGATCCCGAACTGGAGGCTGTGCGCGCCCCGGGGCTTGAGGCGCTCCACGATCATCCGTTACCCTCCGACGCTGCGGTCCTGGCGTGGCACTCGCAAGGACACGCGCCGCCCTCGCCGTTGCACCACATGCAGACCGCCCACGCGCAGCTCCACCGAAGGTGACGTGAGTCGAGCGACTCAGCCCCGGCCTCGTCCGCGGCGGCAAGGTAGAACGCGGTGGCGCCTTCGAGGCACCGGATCGCTTCCGCCTTCTGCGTGGGCACCTCCGCAAGGAACGCCGCAAGGAAGGCTCGCCCGATCGCCTCGCGGATCGCAGTAAGGTCGAGGGGCCGCGTGTGAGGACGTTGCCTGAACGCCCCCTCCTCGTGGTGCGGTGTCGGCGGACATGGGTCGGACGTCATGCCGCCGCACCTCCTGCGTAGAGGCTGGCCTCGCGCCGCCCCCGGCTGTCGCGCACGCGGTCCGGCGCTTCGGGCTCGCGGTACGAGCGAGCCCAGAAGCAGCGGAGGAACGCACGAGCGCTCCGGTGTCGTCGGCGGCATCCATCGTGGAGGTAGCGCCGAGCGTCCGGGTCCCACGCCGACCCCGCGAGGCGGTCGGGCGTGAACTCCCCCCGCGGGCCGCCGGTGCGGCGGAGCTCGCGGAGACGGCGGTATCGCACGCACTTCTCCAACGTGCTGCCGTTGCGATGCCCCATGGAGCAGCCCTCGTGGCGAAGGAGGGTGCGGCTCATGGCGTTCCTCCTCCGTCGGCGATCGCTTCCTGAATGGCTGGCGTAGCGGTCGTGGCGGGGTCGGCCCGCGCCTCGATGACTTGGATCTCCGCGGCGACGTCCGCGAAGAAGGCGCACTCGGCGAGCCACTGGAGGAGCGCGCGCGATTCGCTCGCGACCGCCGCACCCGCCAACTCGTCGGGTGGCCGAGATCGGTACGCGTCGGGACGGCTTGTCCACTGGAGCACGTCCTCGGGCGCGAGCGCAATGCTGGCAGGCGTGCTCCGATCCTCCGCCGTCAAGATCGCCCGCCACCAAGTGCGGAGGCGATCGAGGCGGCCGTGCGCGTCGGCCGGAACGACCGCATGGGTCGCCTCAGCGAGGTTGCGGACGAAGTGCCAGTAGGCGGCGCGGAGGCGCGGCCATCGCCCGCCGCCCCAGGACCTCAACGACGTCGTCCTCCCCCGCCTCCGCGAGATCCTCGCGCTCGAACCGAGCGAGAACGAGTTCGGGCGACGGCTGGAGCAGGGGGACTACGCGCCCGACCTCCTGTTCGAGGACGTCGGCGTCAGCGCGGAGGTCGCGCGCCACCCCGCCGCGGCGTGGCGCCGCCAGCACCCGCACGGGAAGTCGCCGGACGAGACCCCGTAGCCCCGCGCCGCGACGGCCCGTCGTGCGGCCGCGCCCCTAATGAGGCGGAAGACGATTCGAAGCCCGTGTCGAACGCACCATGCCCCAAGTGCGGAAGGAAGCAATTCAACCCGTCCACGCGCAAGTGCTACACGTGCAAGGCCGAGCAGCGACCGGACGGGACGATGGTGGAGGTGCCGGCTGGGTACTCCATGGACAATCACGGCAACCTGAGGTCTCCAGTCGTGGGCGAGCTCAAGGATGGGAAGCTCCTCGTCTCGTTCCACTACCTGTTGGAGCCCGGCAAGACGACGCCTCGCGGCGAACACCCGAAGTTGGCGGGCGAACCGAAGTGCGCGTACCCGACTCGCCTCTCGTGCAACTACGGGGAGGGCTTCCAGCGCTGCGAGTACATGAATTACGAGGAGGGGCGCTGGAGTTGCGCTGCCCCACCCAAGGCATGAGCCGTCAGGAGAATGGAGGGTGTCGGAGCGGAACGGGGGCGAGGCCTCGCCGGCCGTGGAATCGGCGAGGCTCGTAGGTCCTCACAGCACCCGCTGGAGGTCCGCCCCCGTGTACTTCGTGACGGGGACGTAGTACGTGACGTCCTGCGCGAGGCCGGCCGCGTTGCGGATGCTGAGCTTCCACCGCTTCTCGGGGAGCACGCCCACGACGGGCGTGCAGAGGAAGACCTCGCGGTTGTTGCCGCCGACGGGGAAGGGCGCGGCCGCGCTGGGCACGTCCTTGTAGACCGTGGTCTTCTCGACTTCGAGCGTGGCGAAGAGGTCGTTTGCGCCCGAGTCGGTGAAGCCGAGGCGCTCGATCGTGAGCATCTCTTGGCCCGTGAGCGCCTCGTCCACGACGGTCTTCGTCTCGCCCGCGCCGATGTTCACGGTTCCGGTGCGGAAATCCTTCTGGACTGCCATGATTCTTCACCTCCTCACAGGACCCTCTGGAGGTCCGCGCCCGTGTACTTGGTGACGGGGACGTAGTAGCGGACGTTCGCGACGGCCGCGGCCCCGACGTTCTTGATCGTGACCTTCCACCGCTTCTCGGGGAGGACGCCCACGACGGGCGTGCACAGGAACACCTCGGCGTTCGCGTCGGAGACCGGGAAGGCCGCCGACTGCGTGGGGAGGTCCTTGTACACTGTCGTCTTCTCGACCTCCAGGGTGACGCGGAGGTCCGCGTGCGGGGTGACCCCGAGGCGCTCGATCGTCAGCATCTCTTGCCCGGTGAGCGCCTCGTTCACGACCTCGGAGCTCGCTCCGGCCGCGAGGTTGGCGATGACGCCCGTTCGAAAATCCTTCTGGACTGCCATGTGTGGTTCACGCTCCTTCGCGCATCAAGCCCGTGAGGTTGCCCTCACTGGCCGACGAACACCCCCGAGCTCTCGACGCCCTGCGCGGGCTCGAACTGCTTGTTCGTCTGCGCGCGGGAAGGGGGCGGCGGCGAGGCGCTGGGCTGCGAGGCCGCGGCGACCGCGCTTGCGGCGGCCGCGCTCGTGGCCGCGGCCGCCGTAAGGCCGCGCGAGAGGGGCGGGAAGAGGGGCGCGAGGATGCCGTACCCGACGCCAGCGCCGAGAGCGCCCAGCGTGACGAACCGGAGGTTGCGCCACGCGCTGCCGGGCGCCGCGTACCGGTCGGCAGCCCACAGGCCGACGCCGAGGATGGCCATCGTGCCGAGGTAGGCGGGGGAGGTGAGGTTGCGCGCGACGGCGCGCACGTCCACGTAGTCGCGGAGCGGCATGCGGGATCACCGCCCCTTCGTGACGGCGCGCATCGTTCCCAGGACAAGCCCGAAGGCGAGGACCCCGAGCCCGAGATAGCCCGCGACCCTCGCCGTGTGCATCGTTTCCTCCGAGATCTTCGGAAGCGGAAGTTCTGCCATACGGTCGAGACCACCCTTTGTGGCGCGTCCGTCCCGGACGGTCCGGCCTCGGGCGCGCGCTCCGCGCCCTCGCCGTTCCCGTAGCGTCCCCGGTAAGGCCGCTTGCCGGACCATCGACGCGAACGGGATTTAGTCTTTGAGCCGCACCGAATCCAGGACTGGACAACGGGGCCCGGTTCTGCCTTCACTCGGGAGCAACAGCGTCGCGCTGAAGCAAGCGCTGGAGCGGAAGGAGGACGACGGGAAACGCGAGCGCGCCCACGCCGAGGAGCGCGGCCACCTTGTACGCGCTCACGCGCCGCACGGGCGGCGGCAGCGGCGGAAGCGACGACGGAACCTCCGCCCGGGGCAATGGTGATGACCCTGCGCCTGGTGGCGCACTCACGCTGGGGGGATGCGCGCCACGGAACGTCGCCGGGTCCGCGGCGCCGGCCTCGCCCCCCGCTGCCGGGGTCGCTGGCGTGGCGGAGCCAGGCGCGCCGTCTTGGAATGCGGGGTTGTCCCCGAGGCCGGGCTCGTCGCCCATGGGTCGCACGTAATTGTCGGGCGTGCCGCCCGTGTGCGGGGTGACGCGGCGCCCGTTCACGCGCTTGCGCTCCGCGGTCTGCAACCACTCGGGCGAGTAGAGGATGACCTCGCCCTTGCCGAGGCTTGGCATGGAGCCGATGATCTCCTGGATCTTCTTCTCCTCCTCGGGCGGGAGGGACGTGCGCGCGGTGAGCACTTCCTCGACGGCGCCCAGGTCTTGGGGGAGCATGAGCTGGAAGAAGAAGAACGCGTCCGTGTTCGCGATCACGGTCTTGGAGACGATGGCGGGACGCTGCGTGACGACGGAGAAGCCGATGCCCTCCATGCGGCCCATGGTGCTGATGACTTCCAGCATTTCCTTGCTCTCGGCCTTCCCGCCCTGGGGCGCGAACTGCTGCACCTCCTCCACGACCACGTGACGGGGCCCGAAGTCCTTGTTCCATCGGTACAGGTTCTCCAGGAAGAGGGCGATGAAGAGGCGCTGCTCGTCGAAGGAGAGCGCGCGGAGGTTCACGACGATGTTGAGGTCGTTCTCCAGGATGTGGCGCACGAAGCGTCCCACGTGCATGCCCCGCTGCACCTCGTGGAAGACGACGCCTTCGAGCTGCGCGACGCCCGTGTGCGTGCCGACGGGGTCGATGACGATGAAGCGGATGCCGTTGCGACGCATCTGCTCCAGGAGGAGGCCCACGCCGTACGACTTCCCCGAGCCGGACTTCCCGATCCACGCGAGCTTGCGAACCGCGACGTCCGCGGGAAGCTGGATGTCGTCCCCGAGGCGGAGCGTCACGCGGTGCGCAGGCTGGTCCTGATCCTCGAACACCTTCTTCTTCGCCGGCTTGCGGCGCCGGGGCTTCGCCCGGCGAGCACCCTTCGGGTTCGCCGCCATGGCTACTCCACCTGAACCGACCGGAACACTATTTCATCCTCCACGCGCGGCGCTGCCGCTACCCGTGCTCCGGCGGAATTCGCTCGCGGGAGCGCGTCCACGCGCCGCGTAGAATGGCGGCCGTCTTAGTTAGTCGCCGGTGAATAAGTTCCCGACCACGCTATCTTGCGCACGGCCTCGTCCGCCGGCAGCGAACTTCGAGTCGAGACGCGGCCACAGGCACGAGCGCCCGTTTCTTGGGATTCCACGTCCTGAAACGTGGGCTCCTTTCCCCGCGCTTGAGCGGCGCCTTCGCGGAAACGTCGCCCTTCGATGTCTCCTTGAGTTGGGGGCGATGTCGCTGACCTCGTGAACGGCCCCGGACATGGGCACCCGAATCGAACCGTGTACATGCTGCCGAGCTTGGAGCTAGCGATGGAGCGGTACGGCAAGGCCCTCGCCGCGCGGTGGTTGTCGGTGTACCGGATGGAGCGAGTGGAGGTATCCCTGAGAGCAAGCCCATTTGGCGTGGTCACCCCAAGCGGGACTTCCGCGAGATAGCGCAGGAACCCGCGAGAGGCCCCGAACGACGATACGTTTATATTTTACCGGTTCGGTTTCGGCGGGGCCAACCTCATAGGGAGGTCATGGAGGCGACTTCAGTTTGCAGTCCACTCACCGTTCGCGCCACTGGGGTCGAGCCCCACTTGCCCTCTTGACTGTTCTCGCGATGCTTGTGGCCGGCTGCGCCACGCCCGACGCGCCAGGCGCGACGGGGGATGCGCTCCCCGCTGGTGATGGGTCCGACGGCGTCATTTCGCCCAGCACGCCTGGCACGAATCCTTCCGACGGCTCCCCCGGATCGGTTCCCTCACCCGACGCGGGTGGCAAAGGGTCCGTGCCGGTCTCCGGCGCAGGCTCTCCTGGGAGTGACCAGAACCCTGACGGCTCATCCGGCGGGCGCCCCGGCACGACGGGCTCCGATCCCTCAGGTGCGGGTTCCGGTACTCCAAGCGCCGGTACGAGTGGTCCGGTTGGCACTCCGGTTGAGCGAACGGGCTTCGCTGTCGTTCAGACATTCGGAGTGTCGCTCCAACAACTCTTCCCGCAACAGCACAGCGAAATCACGTCCAAGCTGGCCGAGAAGTTTCCCACGTCCACCTACTCGGTCGGCGTGCTCATGGATGAAGCGTTCGTCCTGAAACTGGCCCAGCCCGACGAGATTCTCAACAAACACACGTCTTTCATCGTTCTGAAGGGCTTCGAGGGCGCGAGCGATGAAGTCCACTTCCTCACAGTCAAGGGAACCAACTACGACCTCGTGAAGTTTCTCGGGATCGCCGCGTCGAGTGCACCCTCGATCAATCTCCTCGTGGCTGATACCTTCACGACGGCTGAGGCGGAGAGCGTTCCTCTGAACACGATAGCCTCCAGCCCGCAAAGCGTGCTCGGCGATGCCTATGCTCGCCACCTTTCCACTCAAGGATTCGCCTCCGGTACCACCATGAAGACCGTGGTCAAGGCAGTCGGCGCGGCTACGAGCGGTGGCAGTTCGGAACTCGCGACGAAGGTTGCCAACCTCCCGTTCGATGTCGGCGTGTACGATCTGGGGACACACACCTACAGCGAGAGCCGCGTGGACACGTACAATCTCGCGCTCGTCCGCTTCATGCCAGACCCGACCAGCCGCGATCTCCTCACGCTCGCGCAGTACCCGTACACGACCACCGGCCATGAGGTCAAGGTCCGGGGCTTCCTCGTGAACACAGCCAAATTGGGGGCGCCCGCCACAGATGCGGCACTCGATCTGAAATCGCTCGCTGACCAGTGGACCGGCAAGACCGGGGTCCTTCAACTCTTGAGCCGGACCCCGAGCAGCCCCTTGGCGAACATCGGGGAGAGCAACTTCCTCAGCGGGATGGGAGAACTCCAGGCATCCCGGACCCAGGCCAATGCTATCTTCGTTGTGACTGGATTGGAGTGGGTTCCACCCGGCAGCAGCCACATGGCAAAGGAGCTACCGGGTCTGACCTTCCCACAGAATAGCCTCGTGCGCCACATCGAAGTGAAGGGCTGGATACTACCACCCGAACAGACCGCGTGGACCGCTTCGGCAGGCCTTCTTCCCGGAGTTATGTTCGACTTCGCCGCGGAGGGAATTGAACCGCGCATCTACGCGACGTTCACCGCCATGGCCCCTAGCCCTGCCCCGGTGCCCGTGCCCGTCAAAATCGACGGCATCCTCGTCTCCGACCGGGCGATGAGGGCGGCTCTCGAAACGGGCCTTTCTGACGCTCGCGGAAAAGACCCTTGGTCGGAGGCCATCATCGCCGCCGCCAGTAATGCTTCCTACAACCGGTTCTTCACTGCCACCGGCGGCTACCTCTGGCCCCTGAAGGTGGAGCCATGGAACCCGCTCGATGGGCAGCCCACGCCAATGATTCTCTACCAGGCCGAGGGGCGACTCAAGTGGACACCAACCATCGGTGAGGGTTTCACGCGATACGAGGTACGAAACTCGAACAGCCCCATGACGAGCCCTGGTGCTGGAACCGTCGTGGCAACCATCACTGACAAGGCGGCGCGCACGTACACCCTCCCAGACGACGCCAAGGGGTACTACACCGTTTGGGCCTTCAACAGCAAGGGTAGCGCGGCCTCCAACAGCCTCTACGTCGAAGGCGCTCCGGTTGTAGTGCTGTCGTCCGTCGTTTTCTGTGCGTCGAACCAGAAGACCTGCCTGAAAGTCGGGTGGTCGCAATACTCTGGGTCGGGTTTCCAGAAGTATGAGATTTACCGGCGGACCGGGGGTGGGTCGTGGGCCCTGGTCCAGACCATCACGAGCGTAGGAACTACGACCCACGACGACAGCGGCCTCACCTGTGGCACGACCTACGACTATCGCGTTTCGCTCTACGTCAACGGGAAGCGCGGTGACAGCAACAGCCTGAGCGGCAATCCGAACAACGGATTTGGCGGATGCACCGCGTCCGCGGTCGCGGTCACGAGCGTTGTCCTCTGCGATACCTCTCCCAAGACGTGCCTCCGCGTCGGGTGGTCACAATACACTGGCGGCGGCTTCGAGAAGTACGAGGTTTACCGGCGTGCCTCCGGCGGAGACTGGAGCCTCGCGCAAACGATCACGGCGGCAGGGACAACCTCTCACAGCGACAGCAGCCTCACGTGTGGCACGACCTACGAGTATAAGGTGCGCCTCTACAGCGCGGGCGAGTCCGCCGACTCGAACACCATGAGCGGCATCCCGAACAACGGCTACGGCTCGTGCGCCGCACCGTCCACGACGCTCAACTCTGTCGTGTACTGCCAGACGAACCAGAAGACATGCCTCAGCCTCGGATGGTCGAAGTATAGTGGCCAGGGGTTCGAGAAGTACGAGGTTTACCGCCGCACAAGTGGCGGGGCATGGGGGTTAGTTCAGACGATTACGGACCAGAACACGACTAGTCACGACGACAATGGCCTGACTTGCGGAACCACCTACGAGTACAAGGTCCGGCTCGTCGTCGCTGGCGAAGGCGCGGACTCGAACACAATGTACGGGAATCCCAACAACGGCATGGGAGGCTGCTGGTAGCCCGGCGGAGGGCCGGGCCTTGTGAACCTCCTCCGCGCTGTTGGGACCGCAAGGCGCCCATTCGGTGCACCCGTTCGGCGTGGCGAGGGACGCCTCTCTCGCCAGAATGCGCGCGTGCCTGCCATTCACGGCAGCAGCTCGTAGAGCCCGAGCGCCATGAGTCCGAGCAGGGTCATCTCCAGCGCGTGCGCGCCGCTGCCCATGTAGGCTGTGACGCCCATGCCGAGGAGCGTGGTCCCCGCGCCAAGCAGTGTGACGTTGCCCGTCGCTTGGACGGATCGCTTGCGCCAGATGCCCGCGGGGCCTCCGGCCGCGGTCGCTCCGTTCTTGTCGCAATCTTCCGTGTGTTTCACCTCCCGTCAGAGGGGTTCCAGTTCGCTGTCCTTCCGGTTCCGGAGGGCGTTCCAGAGGGCGTAGCCGCCGAGCGCGACCGCGCCGACGAGGAGGAGGGCACCGCCCATCCCGCCGCCGCCATGGTCGACCCCGGCCGTGTCCGCGATCACGTCGTAGGTCTCGCGCCCGTCGAGGTAGGGTTCCCTCGTGTAGTCGACGAATCGGTCCGCCCCGAGCGAGCGCACGAGGTCCTCGTTCGCGCCGCTCGCGACGGCCGTGATGTGGGCGCCCGCGCGCTTCGCGAGCTGCACGAGCGCGGTGCCGACGTTGCCCGAGGCGCCGACGACGAGGATGCGCTCGCGCGGCCGGAGCTCGACCTTGCGCAGGAAGTCCAGGGCCGTCGCCCCGCCGAAGGGGAGGGCCGCGGCGTCCTCCATCGAGAGGTTCGCGGGCTTCGGCGCGATGGGGCCGTCCTCCGCGATCGCGCGAAGCTCCGCGTGCGCGCCCATCGCCTCGCCCGGGAAGGCGAAGACGGCGTCGCCGGGTCGGAAGCGGGTCACGTGGGCGCCCACCGCTTCGACGATCCCCGCAAGCTCGGTGCCGAGGATCGGCTGCCTGGGCCTGCTGAATCCGATCGCGAGGCGCGCGACGAGGCCGAGGCCCTGCGGAACCTCGAGCGTGCGCACGCGCCAGTCGCCCGCCGTCACGGTGGTGGCGTGGATCCGCACGAGCACCTCGTGTTCCGCCGGGACGGGGTCGGGGACCTCGGCGAGGTCGATCGCGTCGACGCCGCCGTAGCGGCGGCAGAGGTAGGCTTGCATCGGCGTCGGCGGATCGAGCGCGGCCGCGCCGCTTCAACCTTCGGGGATGCGTTCACCCGGGTCGCGGGCGCGGCGGGACCGCAAGGTCTTTCGCGGGGTTGGAGGCTCCCCGCGCCGTGAAACGCGCGCTCCTGTGGTCGCTCGGGGTCCTCGACCTCGCGCTCACGGTCGCGCTTCTCTATTTTTTCATGGAAAGCGGCGATCCCATCTACCTGTTCGCGGCCGGCTTCCCGATCGCCGCGGCGGTCGTGTTCGCAGGCCGAGCCCTCGCGTGATCACGGGGCGAGGACCAAGGGTCCCGGCGGTGGAGCCAAGGATCAGGCAAGACCTGAATAGCCCTCGGGCGCGCGCTCCCCGTAGAACACGGTCACGACGAGTTCGAAGGCGTGATCGCGCGCGGCCGATACGCCCAGGTACCCCTGTCCGCCCGCGTTGTGGCCCGCGCCGAGCACGAAGGCGCGCGCGCGGATGACCTCTCCTCCGAGAGGATTGGGCTTGTCGTCGGCCGTCGCCGAGGCGTGGGCTTCTCCCGGAAAGAGGTCGATCCTGAGGGGCGAGCCGCCCGCGGCCCGCGCGTACTTCGGGGCGTAACCGTGCGTCGGCGCCTCGGCCGGCTCGAGGGCGAGGCTCATCCCCTCGCCGGTCGCGGGGGTGGAGGGGTCGGCGCGCCAGGTCATCTCGACGATGAGATGCGACCACGTGAGGTCGAGCGGGAAGTCGATGACGTGGCGCTCGCGCGTCGCGCCCGAGACGGGGTCTGGGGCTCCCGCTCGCTCGGTGGCGTTCGTGACGAGAAGGAGGCAATCGCCCGTGAGCACGACGGCGGTGAGGCTGCAATCGAAGTGCCCTTCGAAACGATACGTGTCGTGGTGCGCTCCGAAGCCGGCCCGATGCGCGTGCGAGCCGCCCTCGGCGGAGGCGAGGACCATCTCGACCGTGGTTTCAGCCCCCGGCGCGACGTCGATGCCCGCCTGCGCCCCGCGGTGAGCCGCTTTGGTCGCGACGAGCGTGTGGAATCCGGCCGGAAGCGCGAGCCGGGCCACCCCCTCGGCATCCGTCGTTGCCGAAAGGTTTCCCGTCTCCACGAGGACGCCCGGCAGCGGGGAGCGGTCCGTGAAGAGCGCGAGCACGACAACCCGCCCCGTGTCGTTCTGGACGGTCGGGGGCGGGACCCCATGGTCGTCCTCCGACAGCGCGGATTCCTCGATGCGGGTCGCTCCGAGACAACCCGCGAGCGCGACGACGGCGCAGAGGAGGAGGACCGCGCGCACGGCCGTCACGGCTCCATCGGCTCGGCAACGGCCCGGCCGTCCCGAAGCACGAGGCGCACGGTCCCGGGCGCGGGCGCGGCGCGCAGCGGCTTCCCGACGAGGTTCACGGGATTGCCGTCGAGGTCGCCGTAGATGAGGAAATAGCCCACGTCGCCGTGCTGGGGGGCGCGCAGAAGCCGCCACCCCGCGGCTTCGAGGTGCGCGCGCAGCCGGTCTTCGTCGCCCGCGATCGTAAATCCGAGCGCGGTGTCGAGAAGGGTCGTCGGGCGCTCGTCCCAGCGGTGGAGGACGAGGCCGACGCCGTCGTGATGGCGAAGCACGAGCATGTCGCCCGCGTCGCGCACCAGCCCGAACCCGAGCGCCTCGTAGAGCGGCAGGTTCGCGGCCGGATCGCGCACATAGCGCGCGACGTTGCGGAAGGCGAGCGTGAGGCGGGCATCGGAAGCCGGACGCGGCGTTGACATGGGCGGGCCTCGGCCCGGCGATCGGGCCGATTCCGCGAGAACGACGGGGGAATAAATAGCCTCCCTGCCTGACGTGCCCGCATGACCCCCCCGGCTCCTTGCAGGCTATATGCATCATGAGGTTGCCATCGGACGCGGGATATCGATGGGGGATTCCAGGTACGGCCACCACCTCGAACGCCTCAAAGGCTCCGACCATCCGGACTGGGAGGTGAGGTCGCTCCACGACGACGACGTCGTCGCCGCCCTCGCGGCGGCTTCGCGCGAGCGCGACGCCTATCTTGCGAACGTGCTCGCCACGGAGGCCTTGAACCGGTTGCGTCGCGCCCGCGGCGATCCCGGACCGCGGCGCGGAGCCGAGGCGGAGATGGAACTCGCGGTGGCTCCGCACGACCACCTCTGCCTCGTCTACGCTTCGACGGAGGACCAGCTCGCGGCCGTCGTCCCGTACGTGAAGGACGGGTTGGAAAAAGGCGAGCGCTGCATCTACGTCGCGGACGACCGCACTGTCTCGGAAATCGACGCGGCGCTCGTCCGGGCGGGCATCGACGTCGCGGCGGCGGAGCGGTCCGGGAGCCTCGTCATGGCGTCGAAGACGGACGCTTACATCCGCGACGGCGGATTCGATCCCGACCGGATGCTGGGTTATCTCGCCGAGGCCGCGCTCGAGGCCCGGGACCGCGGCTTCGCCGCGCTTCGCGTGACGGGCGAGATGACGTGGGCGCTCGGCAGCGAGCCCGGAACCGAGCGCGTCCTCGAGTACGAGGCGAAGCTGAACGGGTTCTTCGCAAGATACAATGCGTCGGCCATCTGCCAGTACAACCTCAACCGGTTTCCCGCCGAGCTTCTCCTCGGCGTCCTGCGTACCCATCCCAAGGTCCTTCACCGAGGCCTCCTTTGCGACAACCCGTTCTACATCCCGGCGGAGGAGTATCTTGGAACGGCGGACGCCCGGCGGTCGCTCGATCGGCTGCTCGATCGGATCGTCTCCGGCCGCGAATCCGAGATGGAGCGCCGGAGCGAGGCCCTCGCCCTCGAAGGCCTCGTGCGGACGCGCACGCGGGACCTCCTTGAGGTGAATCGGAGCCTCGAAGCGTTCGCCGCGGCCGTTTCGCACGACATCCGCGCGCCGCTGCGCGGCGTCGCTCAGCTCCTCGAGGTGCTCGAGGAGGATCACGGTAACGCGCTCGGTGAGGAGGGCGCCGCGCTCGTCGGCCGCGCGCGGAAGGAGAGCCGACGACTCGTGACGCTCGTGAACGACCTTCTCGCGCTCTCGAGATCGGTTTCGTCGCCCGTCTCACTCGCCCAGGTCGACGTCTCCCAAGTCGCTCGGGAGGTCGCGTCGGATCTTCGCGAGTGGATGCCCGACCATGATGTTGACGTGTCGATCGAGGAGGGCCTCGTTGCCGAGGCCGACGGTCGCGTTCTGCGCGTCGTCCTGCGCAACCTTCTCGGGAACGCCTGGAAATTCACGAAGGGTGTCGGGAATCCGCGCGTCGAGGTTTTCGCGGAGCGTGACGGGGACGGAACCGTCTTCGTCGTCCGCGACAATGGCGTCGGTTTCGATCCTTCCGAAGCCCCCGCGCTGTTCGAACCCTTCAGGCGGCTCGCGAACGCGCGCCACGTCGAAGGGTCGGGGCTCGGCCTTTCGACCGTTCGCCGGCTCGTCGAGCGTCAAGGAGGCCGGGTGTGGATCGAAGGTCGCCCTGGCGCGGGCGCGACGGTGCGCTTCACGATCGGGTCCCCGTCTCGCATGCACGGGGTCGGCGCGGCTCGCGCGCCTCAGTGAAGGGGCTTGACGCGACCCGTGTCGTTGTCGTAGATGAGCCCGTGGACGCGGATGTCCTTGGGCATGAACGGGTGCGCCCTCAGCCGAGAGACGGATTCGCGCACATGGTCCTCGACGTCGGGGATGCCGCCAAGCCACCGCTGGAAATCGGGCCGCATGACCTCGTGGAGCGGAACCGCCGAGCGCGAGGCGATGCTCTTCGCGATGCGGAACTCGCCGCGCCCGACCGTGGTCATGCCGCACTTCGTGTGGCCCATGATCACGATTTCGGTGACCCCGAGCAGGTGCACCGCCACGATGAGGCTGCGGAGCGTCCCGTCGTCCACATGGTTGCCCGCGTTCCGGATCACCTTCGCGTCACCATGTTCGAGGCCGAGAACGCGCTCGACGTTGTACCGCGTGTCCATGCAGGCGACGATCGCGAGCCCTTTCGCGGGAGGCGACGGGAGCTCGCGGTCCTTCGGGTCCCATCCGTTCGCGACGAAGCGCGCGTTTCCTTCGAGGAGATCGTCGAGGATCGGGGACATGCGGCACGGATGGAAACGTGGGCCTTCAAGGTTGGGGTCCCCGGACCGTCGAGACCACCAGAACGCTCAAGGGCGACCCGCCCCGACCCCTCGGCATGTCCGAGCGCAAGCGCGTGCTCGTCGTCGTCACGAGCGCGGACCGACTCGACGCCTCCCATCCGACCGGCCTTTGGCTCGAGGAGTTCGCGATCCCCTACGCCGCACTCCGGCGGGCCGGGCACGAAGTGGTCGCCGCAAGCGTCGAGGGCGGAGCGGTCCCCATCGACCCCGCAAGCGAAGAAAAATCCCATCCGGCCGACGCCGAGGCGCGCGCCGCGCTCGAAACCACGCTTCCCCTCGCCGAGGTGGACGCGGCGGCATTCGATGCCGTCTACTTCCCGGGCGGCCACGGGACGATGGTGGACTTCGCGAACCGCGCCGTCGGGGACGTCGCGTCCCTTTTCGCGGCCCAGGACAAGCCGATCGCGGCCGTGTGCCACGGTCCCGCGGCGCTCGTCGCGGCCGTTCGCCCGGACGGCCGCCCCCTCGTCGCGGGTCGGCGCGTCGCGGGGTTCACGAACGAGGAGGAGCGCGAATCCGAGCTCGAGGGCAAGGTCCCGTTCCTGCTCGAGTCGCGTCTTCGCGAGCTCGGCGCTCAGGTGGAAACGCGTCCCCCCTGGTCCTCCCACGTCGTGAAGGACGGCGGTCTCATCACCGGCCAGAATCCGCAATCAAGCGCCGAGGTCGCCTCCGCGCTCATCGAGGCCCTGGAGCGGCGCTGAATGAAGGTCGGCGTCATCGGGGCCGGCCGCATGGGCACGCCCTTTGCCGAAAATCTGCTTTCGCAGGGGCACGAGGTCGTCGTCCACACGCGCACGCCGGCGAAGGCGCGAGGTCTCGAGGGTCTCGGCGCGCGCCTCGCGGCTTCGCCCCGCGAAGCGGCCTCTCCGGGCGGGATGGTGGTGACGTTCGTCCCGGACGACGCCGCGGTCGAGACCGTGAGCCGGGGGCCCGGGGGCGTCATCGCGGGCCTCGGACCGGGCGGGGTCCATGTCGTCGCCAGCACGATCGCCCCGGAGACCGCGCGGCGACTCGCAATCGAGCACCGGTCCGCCGGCGTCGGCTACGTGGCGGCGCCCGTGCTCGGTCGTCCGGACGCGGTCGCGGCGCGCCGGGTGTGGTTCCTCGTCTCGGGCGAAACCCTCGGGCGCGCCCGGGCCCGGGATCTGCTCGCCCCGTACGCGCGCGAGGTGTACGATGTCGGCGACGAGCCGGGGGCCGCGAACGTGTTGAAGCTCGCGGCAAACTTCCTCCTCGCGACGAGCCTCGAGGCCATGGCCGAGGCGTTCACGCTCGCGGAGAAGGAAGGCGTGCCGCGCGAAGAGGCGGCCGACCTTCTGGGACGGACGATCTTCGCCTCGCCCGTGCTCAGCGCCTACGGCCGGATGATCGCCGACCACGCTTACGGCGAAGGGGGATTCGCGACGCGCCTCGGGCTCAAGGATGTGAAGCTCGTCCTCGAATCGGCCGAAGCCGCCGCCGCGCCGATGCCGCTTGCGAACCTCCTCCGTCATCGCTTCGAAGACGCAGTGGCGCACGGCCGAGGGCAACTCGACTGGGCCGCCATCGGCCTCGAGGTCGCGGAGGCCGCGGGCGTTCATCCCACGGGTACGCCGCAATAATCCATGACGAAAGCAATTCGCGGGCGGCCGCAGCCGCCCGGGTGCTCGATCACTCCGTGAGGAGAAGGATCGAGAAGAGGTCGTCGCGGTCGAAGCCGCTTCGTGCGCGAAGCGTCCGGTCCCGGTCTTCATCGAAATCGATGTCGGCGATGTCCTCGAGGTCGATGGAGCTGTCGAGGGCCCTTGCGAGGATGACGTCGTCGAAGTCGAGGTCGATCGACCGGCCGAGATCGCGACGGTCGCGGAAGTCGATGTCGATGTCCGTGCCGTCCTCGAAGAGGTCGCGATCGAGGTCGACGTCGAGCGCGCGCGCAAGAAGCGCGTCGTCGCGGTCGAGATCGATGGTGCGGCGAAGCGTCGCATCCCTGTCGGTCACGATGTCGATGTCAAGGATCTCGTCGAGGTCGATGCGGTCCCCGAGCGCAAGCGCCGTGAGGACCGTGTTGCGGTCGAGATCGACCGATTGATCGTAGCTGCGGCGCAGCACGCGTTCCTCGTCGAAATCGCCGGGGAAGCTCGAAAGCTCCCTCAGGACGTCGTCATTGTCGAAAAGTCGTTCCAGGTCCCGCTCGTCGCTCCCCTCGAAGAAGTCGTCCTCGAGGTCCCGCATAATACGGTCCCGCTCGCGCTCGAAATCGCGGTTGTCGCTCACCTGGGCGGCAACCGCGGGCACGAGCATGCCCATGACGACTCCCGCGAGCAGGAGCCGGTGCAACAGTCTCATGGAATTCATCTACGTCCAGCTTTTACGACTTCATCATAAGGTCTTATGGCTGACCTATCACGGATCCTTCCCTGGATCCGAATACGCCCTTCGGACTCAGGGTCTCGCGGTCGGCTCGGTCCTTCCCGCGAGGCGCAAGGAGAGGAGCGAAAGGAGATCGTGACGGGCGACGATGCCGACAGGCACCTCGTCGCGCACGACGGGGATCCTCGTCACGTCATGTTCGAGCATGAGCTCCACGATCCTCTCGAGCGTGTCCCCTTCGTTCCCGCAGACGACGGGCGTCGTCATGATGTCGCGCGCGAGCTTCGAGCCGGCGCGCTCGTAGATGGCCTCGAGGCCTTCGCGTCCGAGCCATTCGCCGAGCACTTTCGGCGCGTGGACGAGCGAAAACGGGATTCCGTGCTGCTTCGCGGCGAAATCGCTCACCGTGATGATCCCGACGATGCGCTCGTCGCGGCCTACGATGGGAACCCCCCCGATGCGGCGGTCGCGCATGAGGTTCGCGACGTCCCTGAGCGTCGCGTCCTCGGGGGCCGTGAGCACGGGGTGGGACATGATCTCGCGCGCGAGCATGGTCACCGCTTGCGCCCCCGCGACGCATGAAGGCGTCGGCAACCGAAGCTTCATGAGCGGATGCGCCGTCGGCCTCCCCGTGAGCGACTTCGACGACCTGCCGATCACGGAACGGGCCCGCGAGGCCGCCCACGCGCTCGGTTGGCGCGAGCCCACGCCGATCCAGGCGGCCGTCCTCCCCCAGCTCGCCGCCGGCCGCGACGTCATCGGGCGCGCCGAAACGGGGTCCGGGAAGACGGGGGCCTTCGGCCTTTTCCTGACCGACGCGGTTGCGGATGGCGGTCTCAAGGCCCTCGTCCTCGCGCCCACAAGGGAGCTCGTCGTGCAGATCGCTCGCGACCTCAACGCGCTCGGGCGCGGTTCGCCGTTTCGCGCCGTCGCCGCCTACGGCGGCGTGCCGCACGAAGACCAGCTCGCGGCGCTCACGGATCCCGCAACGACGTGCGCTGTCGCCACGACGGGTCGCCTCCTCGATCTTCTCGAAAAGCGGCCGAGGCTCCTCGAGAGCGTCCGTTTCCTCGTTCTCGACGAAGCCGATCGGATGCTCGACCTCGGCTTCCTGCCGGACGTCGAGCGTATCCTCCGTTTCATTCCCGGCGAGCGGCAGACCGCGCTCTTCACCGCCACGATGCCGAAGAAGGTGACCGACCTTGCGCGCAAGTACATGTCGCACCCGCGCGAGGTCGGGGTCGGCGCCGCGACGCCCGAAAGCGCGACGCACCACCGCATCGACGTCTCCTCCGTCCACAAACATCAGGCCCTCCTCGCCCTCCTCGCGGCCGAGCGGCCGGAGCGGGCGCTCGTCTTCGCCCGCACCCGAGAAGGCGCGCACGACGTCGCGAGGCGACTGCGCGAAAGCGGGATCGCCGCGGTCTCGTTCGCGGGCGATCTCGACCAGGCGGCGCGGGACCGCGTCGTCGCGGGCTTCGCCTCGGGGGCCCACGCCCTCGTCGTCGCGACGGACGTCGCGGCCCGCGGTCTCGACATTCCGGGCATCACGCACGTCGTGAACTTCGACGCGCCCGAGGAGGCCGACGCCTACGTCCATCGCGCCGGCCGCACCGCGCGCGCGGGCCGCGCCGGCCGCGTCTTTACCCTGGTGGGCGAGAACGACGGGGCCCGCATCGTCGCGGCCGAGCGGGAAGCGCGCGTGAGGCTTCTCCCGTATCGCCTTCCCGCGGACGACAACGCGCCCCCGATGCGCGCGGCGGCGCCGCCGAAGCCGGTCCGCCGGGGAGGAAACGCGGCGGGAACGGCCCGCCGCCGCGCGCCGCAGGCGCCGGCGAACCCGCTCAAGCGGGAGGCGAAGGATGTCCGGAAGAAGGGACCGGAGCACTCGCTTCCCCGATCGAGGCGGCGCGACGTCGACGAAGACGCGGAATCGTGATCACTTCGCGCCCGCGGCCGAGGGCGTCGCGCGGCCGACGTAGGACGTCGCCGTCGACTCGAGCGCGACCGGGTGCCGCGCGGTCGGGTCCGGGCCGCCGTGCGTGACTCGCACCGCGACGAGCCACGTCCCGTGCCCCGCGGTCGCGTTCCCGGTATCGGCGTCGCGCAGGGCGGCGTCCGCGTCGGTCGCGCGGCGCTCGCCGTCGGCTGGGACCACCCCGAGGGGAACTTCGATCGCGAGCGTCGCCACCACGGGCGTTCCGGTGAGCACGGGGGCCGTCGGTTTCGCGGTGGCGGTCATCTCCGTCCCGTTCGGCGCCTTGACCGTGACGAGGATGTCGTCGGTCGCGACGTGGGGCGAGAACGCGGAGACCCTCACGACGAAGGTCAACGAGGTGGTGTTCGGAATGTCGAGCCTCACGTCGAAGGTCGTCTCGCCCGAGGCCATGATCGCCGTTGCTTGCTCGGAAAACAGGGAATCGCGGCTCTCGAAACCGACGAGGAAGAGGCCTTCGGCGGTTTGGGTCGCCCCGGTGAGCGCGCTCCCGGCGATCGCGATCGTGAGGATTCCGGCGCCCGCAAGCGCGATCGTGAGGTCCGTGCGGTCCACGTCGCATCAATCCGATCGCGCGGCATCAAGGTTTCCCGCGCGGCGGTTTCAAGTCACCGGGCGGTGTTCCGCTGGCCGTGGAACTCGACAGCCTCACGTTCCCCGAGTTCGAGGCTCGGGTCACGCCCCGCACGGTCGTCCTTTGGCCCATCGGCATCGTGGAGGAGCACGGTCCGCACCTTCCGCTTTCGACGGATTCGCTCCAGGCCGAGTGGACGTGCGCGGAGGTCGCGCGGCGGACCGGAGCCCTCGTCCTCCCGCCCCTGCGATATGGAAACGCCGTGACGACGCGCCCCTTCCCGGGCACGATCTCGCTCTCCTTCGACACCGTGCGCGCGGTCGCCCGCGACGTGCTCCGCGAATGCGATCGGAACGCCCTCCGGCGGGTCGTGATCGTGTCGGGCCACGCGGGCGGCGGTCACATGCGCGCGCTCAAGGTCGCGGCCGAGGAGGTCCTCGAGGAGGGCCGGAACATGAAGATCGCCGTCCTTTCCGATTGGGATCTCGTGCCGGAGCTCCGAAGGACGGCCCTCGCGAACGCCGCGCCGGCGGACGACGGCCACGCCGGGACCGCCGAGACGTCGCGCGTGCTCGCGATCGCGCCGGACGCGGTGCGCGCGTCTCGGCCGGGCCCGTCGCCCGCGAAGTTTCCCGAGTTCCGCGTGGAGATCGACACCCGCGGTCGCATCCCGTCCGGCGTCATCGGGGGCGACCCGTCGCGCGCGACGGCGGAGCTCGGGCGCGCCATCAACGAGCACGTCGCGTCGAGGCTTGCGGGCATCGTCAAAGATCTCGCGGCCGAGGACTAGCTCGCGCGCGGCGGGAAGACGAACAGCTCGCCTTCGTGCCGCGCGACATGCACGGTCGCGGGCGTCTCGCCCGCGAAGAAGGACGGGCGGAGCACGGAAACGGTCGCGTACGTCCACGGGTCGAGAAGCTGCAGCTCGGAACCGGTCGCGGAGACGACGACCGCCTCCCGCGCCTCCCGCCGCGCGAGGACGGTGACGCGCTCGAGGTCGTCGCGCTCGCGCGAATGGATCGCGCCTGTCACGGGGTCTCCGAGAGACACGCGCTTCTGTTGGATCGCGGTCACGAGGTGCGGCCTTTCGGCCACGAGCACGAAGTCCCCGACGCGGTAGCTCGGGATCTTGACGAGGAAGGTGAGGCGGAAGATGTCGCGGCCGTCCTTCTGGCCGACGAGCTTCGCGCTTTCGCGCTGGCGCCCGCCCATCTCGTTCGAAAGCGCCTTCGCGAGGATGCGGGCGGCGTTGATGGTTCCCACGTAGACGTCGAGGCCGCCGTGATGGAACTCGTCCTTGAGGACGAACGCGTTGCGATCCCCGTCCCCGACGATGCGCTCGATCGCGCGGGACGCGACGGCGCGTGCGCGCGCGAGCTCCTCGTCGTCGATGTCGCGGTCCTCCGCGCGGAGCTGGATGACGGCTTCGTAGTAGCCGCCCTGGATGCGGCTGCACCGCAGGCACGTCGCGTTCTTCACCCGCGCCCTCGGCGTGTGGATCTCCTCGAAGGCGATGCCTTCCGCCGACCCCGCGACCTTCACCGTCGCGAGGAAGTTGCGCTGGTCCTCGCCTTTGAGCTCGACGTCCACGGCGGCGGCCTTCACGCGCCGGTCGACGCTCACGGCCTCCTCGACGGCGGCCTCGATGGTCGCCTCGTACGGCAAGGTATCGTCGACCCAGATCTCGCCACGCTTGCGCGCGCCGCAGTGGACGCACACCTCGAGGTCGACATTCTGGGGCATCGCGGAGAATCTGTTCTTCAGGACGAAGCAGGCCCGGCAGAGGCCGTCCACGAGGTCCTCGGAGACGGCCTGGCCGCAGGCGACGCAGGGGATCGTGGACCGGCGCGGGGCGTCGCTCATGGTTCGGACCTCAAAGCGTCGCGAGCTGGGCGTGCGGGATGCCGCCGATCTCGATGATGTGGTCGGGGTCGATGAAACCGTGGCGGACGGCGACCGTGATGACGTTCACGCCGACGAGGTTCGCGATGGTGCACGCGCGCAGATGGTTGACGAGGGTTCCCTCGTCGGTCCCCTCGGACCCGTAGAAGCTCTCGTGGACGTGGAGCTTGAGGTCTCCCTCGCGGAACTCGCGGCCGACGAGCTCCTCGTCGGACGCGGCGACGAGGACCTCCCGCCCGGTGCGATGGACCTTCATGCGGAAGCGCGGCGCGGCCACGGGGCCTCGGAGGCCGATTTCCGCCATAAAGGCTTCCTAGCGCGAAGCGAGGCGGAAATGCTCCGAGCGGGGCTCGAAGATGGTGCCGTTCTGCTTGAGACGCTTCAGGATGTCGCGCGTCTTGTCCGGAGGCACGCCCTGGGACTCGCACTCGCGGAGGACCTCGTCGAACGGAGCGCCGAACTCGGTGCCGGCGGAGAGGCGGCGGATCGTCTCCTCGATGATCGGGATCACCTGGCGCTGGCTATGGCTCACGCCGCTCGACACGAGGTCGATGTCCAAAAGACCGCCCTCGCCGCCCGCGATCCTCCGGAGGTAGTACTCGACGATCCGGATCGCGCGGTCCGCGTCCTCGCCGTTCGCCTCGTCCGAGAGCCGGACTTTCGCGGAGGCTTCGGACAAGCGGACGAAGGCTTCGAGCTGTCGGGCCGTGAGCGGAATGGGCCCGCCATTCTCGCCCTGCGCCTGCCGCCTCAGGCCGACGTAGTAGTCGCGGATCTTCTCCTTCGCCTCCTGCGTGATGACCGGGAAGCAGGAACGTTTCGCGAAGGCGACGTATTTGCGAAGGAACTTCGAGTCGATCGCGGGGTCGACCTTGCGGAGCGCGCGTTGCACGTCCTCCACCGTGAACGGCGAGTCCGAGCGGTTGCGGATGCTCTCGTTCATCGCGCCGCCGCGATGGACTTCGAGGATGTGGCTCGCGAGCATCGCGTCCCGCGCCGCCTCGGGCTTGTCTGTGAGGACGAAGATGCAGTCGAAGCGGGACAGGAGCGCGGGCGGGAAGTTGATCTGGTCCGTGATGGGCTGGAACGGATCGAAGCGGCCGAGCTTCGGGTTCGCGGCGCCGAGGATCGCGCAGCGGGACTGGAGCGTCGCGGAGATGCCGGCCTTCGCGATCGAGATCGTCTGCTGCTCCATCGCCTCGTGCATGGACGATTGGTCGTTCTTGTCCATCTTGTCGATCTCGTCGATGCAGGCGATACCCTTGTCCGCGAGCACGAGCGCGCCCGCTTCGAGCGTCCAGCGGCCTTCGCCGAAGTCGTCCTTGACGGCCGCCGCGGTGAGGCCGGCGGCTGACGAGGACTTGCCCGAGGTATAGATGCCGCGCGGCGCGAGGCGCGACATCTCGCGGATGAGCTGCGACTTCGCGACGCCCGGGTCTCCCACGAACAGGATGTGGATGTCGCCCCTGAGACGCCCGCCGTTCGGGAGGCGTTTCGCGAGGCCGCCGAAAAGCTGCAGGAGGAGGGCCTCCTTTTCGGCCTCCATGCCGTAGATCTCGGGCGCGATCGAGGCGCGCATCTTCAGGTAGAGCTCCGGATCGCGGCTTGCGCGGCGGATCTCCTCCTCTTCCTCCGGCGTGATCTCGACCTCGTCGTACTCCTCCTGATCCATCTCGAGATAGACGGACTCGAGGTGGATGTCGAGGATCGTGCTCTTCGTGTTGCCCTGCTTGCGGACCGAGGACCGGAGGATCCCGTTCACGGTCACGCGGTCGCCGGGCGCGACGAGGCCGCAGAGGTCGTCCTCCGCGTAGATGACGAGGCGCTGGGGCTGCTCGCCGCCGCGCATGTTCTCGGGACTTTCCTGGATCTCGATCTTCTGCGTGTCGATGAACGACGAGCGCTGGCCGCGCGCCTCGTCGAGGACGAGGCGGAACGAGCCGCTGCGGCCGCAGCCGCCCTGGTCCTCGTAGCACTCGACCGGCTCCTTGAGGACGAGGTGCTCGTCCTGCGACTCGCGGATGAGCGATCCGCAGACCTTGCACTGGTAGAGGGCGTCCTGGATCTTCGGGCGCACCTCGGTGACCTTCTTCACGAGGCCCTTCACGGCGATGATCTTCCCCATGTGGTCCCCGCGGAGGTCGCGGACCTCGACGCGGGCCGATTCGGGGAGATTCTCGAGCCGCAGGTGGAGCTTCGGGCGGGGGTCGACCGGCATGTCGATGCTCTTCAGGGCCTCCTCCCCGGCGCGCAGGCTCTGCGTGGGGCTGAGAAGCGTCCAGTCGGCAAGCTGCGGGTCGTGACGCTCGAGGTCCCAGAACGAGACGACGACGGACCGCTTGGCCGGGTAGGCCTGCGCCGCTTCGTTCACGCGGGCCTTGCAGTAGGTCTTGAGGAAGCGCTCCCAGTTCTTCGTCTGGGGATCCTCGCTCGACGCAGCCTCCCTCTGCATCTCAGCCGGCAATCGTCACCTGCCCACCCGCGTCCCTTCCGCGGGCGGCGTATGCGCGCCCCCCGTCACCTTCGTTTCTGTGGAAGGCGGGGCGTTGCGCCTCGAGCCCGCGGACCATAAGGCTGCCTACCGGGCGGTGAGGGCCTAAGGGCATTGTCCAGGGATCGCTGAAGGTACGCGTTGACCCGTCGGCCCTCGGGTACCCCCTCCCCTTGATTTCGATTGGAGACTGTTGGAAATTGCGGGGTTTCGGGTGGAGACGGGCCGCTTTACCGTTCTCTGCGCGGCGGTCGACCCTCCCTCCGTCTCGGGAAGACCCTCCCTCCGTCACGGGAATTCGAGAAGGGACGTTTGCTTCGCGGGCTCCGGGTCGCCGCGCAGCGCCTCTTCCGTCACCCCGAGGACCGCGAGGACCCGCATCGCGGCGGGGATCACCTGCTTCTCGACATAGTAGGTGGCGTCGAGGGCCTCACCGGG